>WJLX01000143.1 GCA_014728225.1 Candidatus Coatesbacteria bacterium
CGCCGGAACTGGCACGGTTTTTGCATCTCGGCGACGCCGACTACTTCAACTGCGGGTTCGCCTCCGCAAAAACCGTGCCAGTTCCGGCGGAGCGCGAGTCGGCGAGCGCTGGAAGATGCTCCGGGTTTTCGCGGGTCTCGCCCGGGCGATCCGGTCGAACCGGGCGCGGGTTGGACTTGCGAAAAAGCAGCGCGCCGGTCCCGTCTCAGGAACCCGGCGGTCGACGCTAGTTTTTTACTAACTCAAACTCTAAAGCGAACGGTAGACCGATGAAATGCTACACCGCCTGGCTGCGCGATTTCTTGCCGGAGAGCTACGACGCGACGCCCAGACAGATCGCCGATAAGCTGACGGCCTCCTGCGCCGTGGCCGAGGGCTCCCGCGATCCCTACGAGCATCTGGACGGGGTCAGCGTGGGCTGCCTGATCGAGGCTGAGCCCCTCGAGGGCTCGAGGAAGCTCTACCGTTGCCGTGTTGCGACCCGGGACGGCGAGGTCGAGGTGGTCTGCGGGGCGCCCAACACGGCCGCGGCCGTTGACCGGCGGGTGGTTTACGCCCCGCCGGGGACCCGGCTGCCTTTCTTCACCGTGGGTGAGCGCGAGATCATGGGCGTGCCCAGCCACGGCGTGTTGTGCAGCGAGTTGGAGCTGGGTCTGTCGGCGGACCACGGTGGGATTTTGGTCCTGGATTCGGCGACCTGGCCCGTCGGCGCCGCCCTGGAGAACCTGCGTCCGGAGCGCGGCGAGGCGGTCATCGAGTTCGAGACCACGCCCAACCGGCCCGACACCTTGAGTCATCTGGGCCTGGCGCGGCAGCTCGCCGCCGTCGACGGCGTGGAGCTGCGGCCCCCGCGGCCGGCGATCACTCCGGGCGTCGTGGACGATCCCGACGTGGTCGGCATCGAGGCACCGGAGCTCTGCCGGCGCTACGTCGGTTTGATCGTGCGCGGCGTCGAGGTCGGCCCGAGCCCGGACTGGTTGGCCCGGCGTCTGATCGCCATCGGTCACCGGCCGATCTCGAACATCGTCGACGTCACCAACTACATCCTCCACGGCCTGGGTCAACCGCTCCACGCTTTCGATCTGGGCAAGCTGGCCGGCGGGCGGATCGTCGTCCGTCGCGCCCGGCCGGGGGAGCGGATCACCACCCTGGACGGCGACGATTGCGCCTTGAACGAGGAGCTGCTGGTCATCGCCGACGCCGAGCGACCCGTCGCCGTCGCCGGGGTGATGGGCGGCGTCGACAGCGGCGTCGGTCCCCGGACCCGCGACATCCTGATCGAGAGCGCCCATTTCGAGCCGGCCGCGGTGCGTCGCGCCGCCCGGAGCCTCGAGGTCCATTCTTCTTCCAGCCACCTGTTCAGCCGGGGCGCCGACCCCGAGCTGGCGCCGACGGCGGCCGGGCTGGCCGCCGAGCTGATCCGCTCCGTCGCCGGGGGCCAGATCGACGACACCCTTTACGACTGCCACCCCCGTCCGTGGGAGGCGCCGCGGATCGGGTTGCGCTGGGAGCGGGCGAAGCAGGTGCTCGGCTTCACTGTCGAGCCCGACGAGGGTCGGCGGATCCTCATCGGCCTGGGTTGCCGGGAGGAGGAGGCCGCCGGGGAGGAAACCCGCTGGCGCCCGCCGAGCCACCGTCCGGACCTGGCGCGGGAGATCGATCTGATCGAGGAGCTGGCCCAGGTCGCCGGCTACGACAACGTCCCCGCCGAGCTGCCGCTGCTGCGTTCGGCCCGGCTCAACGAGCCCGACCCGACGCGGTCGCTGCACTGCGCCCTCGGGGCGGCCGGCTGTCGCGAGGTCCTCTGCACAGATTTCGTCAGCGCCGACGAAGCGGCGCCTTTCGGCTTCGGCGCCGGGGAGCTGGTCGAGATCCAGAATCCGCTGGACAAGGGCCATCCCTTCCTGCGGCCCAACCTGTTCATCGGCCTGCTCAACGCCGCCGAGCACAACATCCGCCACGGCGCCGCCGAGCTGCGCTTCTACGAAATCGGTCGCGCCTTCCGCCGCGACACCGTCCGTCCCGCCGAGCTCCGGCGCCTGAGCGTTCTGCTGGCCGGAGAGCTGCCCGCCGACGGCTGGCATTCGGCGGCGCGGGAAGTCGATTTCTACGACATCCGCGGCGTGCTGGAGGTCGTCTGCCGGGCCCTGAAGCTGCCCGAGCCGAGTCTGGAGCCCCTCGATCCCCTGCCCGCCCACCCTCACCGCTTCGCCGTCGAGCTGGACGGCAAGGTGGTCGGCGTGCTGCTCAGCTTCGCCGACAAGCTGCTTGTCGACTATGAGCTGGACGGTCACCCGGCCTGGGGCCTGGAACTGGAACTCGCCGCCCTGCTCGCCCAGTGTCGGGAACACGAGATCGAGCACCTGTCGCCCTACCCGCCCTCGGTGCGCGACCTGGCCCTGGTTCTAGACGACGCCGTGACCCACGAGCGGGTTCGCGCCGTAATCCAAGCCGCCGGCGGCGAGCTGCTGGACGACATCTCCCTGTTCGACGTCTACAGCGGACGGCAGATCGGCCGGGGCCGCCGTTCTCTGGCCTACACCCTGGTCTTCCGCTCACCGGAACGCACCCTGACCGACGACGAGGTCGATGATCTCCACCGGACGATCGTCGAGCGCCTGCGCGGGGAGCTGGGGGCCGAGTTGCGCTCCTAGGGCTTTTCTCGCCCGACGGCTTGTGCTAAAATACCCACTAGATTAGTCTTAGACATTTCAAAGGCCTTGGTCGACCGTCCGCGCTCGCCGGCGCACGGTGTTGCATCCGGGGGTTCGCAGCCGTGGAAGAACTGCTCAATAAACTGCAAAGCCGCGTCCGTACCGCCATCGAGCGCATCGAGGAGCTCAAGCGCTCCAACGACGATCTGCTGCGGCTCAACCGTTCCCTGGCCGAGGACAATGAGCTGCTCAACAGCGAGCTCGAGGACAAGGCCGCCGAGCTGGCCGGGGTCGAGGAGCTCCAGGCCAAGCTGGCCGCGGCCGAGGAACGCCGCCGCGCCGCCGCGGACAAGCTGGGCGAGATCATCGCCGAACTGGACGCCATCCTCGAGCTGCCCCCGGAGACAGACAACGACGACATCGCCGAGGCGCCGCCGACGGACGATCCCTTGCGCGAGGTCGAGGAAGGCCTCGAGAACTACGACGATCATCCCCGCGTCGTCCCGCCGACGGACGAGAGCGATCCCGACGAGGACTGGTCTGCAACCTCCGAGGCCCCGGAAGCTCCCGATGATGACGAGCCCGCCGTTGAAGAAGAAGCCGACGCCGCCCCTCGACCGACCTCGGACGCAGGAACAGCAGATGGCGACGCCGGCGCGCCCGACGACGCGGACGCCAACGAAACAGCGGACGAAACAGCGGTAGCGGAAGAGCCCCGGGGCGACAGCCTGTTCGACGACGACGGCGAGAGCGGCGACGGTTACAATCCCCTGGGCGTCGAAGGCATGCTCGTCGAGCGCGACAAGGCGCCGGAAGACCGCTGAACCCCCCTCATCGCCAGCGCCCGAGGCCCCGGTTGAAAGCCATCCCTCCCACGCTGATTGTGCTGCTGTCGCCCACCCTCCTCCACGCCCTGGACGACCTGCCCGAGCCACCTACCAGCGAGCCGACCCCCGCCCAACAGGAGCGCGATCGGCTGCTGAAGATAGCCTTTTACGAAGCCTACCTTGAGGACGACGCCGAAGAGCTGCACGTCGCCACGGGCGCTCCGCGTACCCCGGAGAGCACCCCCTGGGCGGTTACCGTGGTGAGCGGTGCGCGTCTGCGTGAACTCAATTACATCTCCCTGGCCGACGCCCTGGCCTTCGAGGCCGGCCTGTACCCGGACTGGCGCTGGCGAACCGTCCACGACGGCGGCTTAGTCGCCCGTGGCGCCCCCGTGGGCCGGCTGCGGGTGCTCATCGACGGTCTGCCCGCCGACCACGGCACCACCTGGCAGTCAGCCCTGGCCCGCATCCCGCTCAACCTCGTGCGCCGGGTGGAGATCATGCGCGCCCCCGGCGGCGGTTTGTACGCCGAGGCCCTCGGCGCGACGATCAACGTCGTCACCCGCTCCCGTCAACGCCCCACCCTGGGCCTGGCCGAGCTCTTCGGCGGCATGGGCTCTCTAGACGATCAGCGCTACTTCGGCCGCTTCACCGATCAAGCCTGGCGGCTGGGCTATAAGGTCGGCGGCTTCAAGTGGAGCCACGCCGGGGCCGAGGACGAGCTGGATCGCGACGGCGGCAACCTCGACGGCGAGCTGACAATCGATTTCGCCGGGACCGAACCGGGCGAAGCCTATCGCGGCGCCACCCTGAGCTTCTACGCCCGCACCTACTACGGCCGCCTGGGAACCCGCAGCGGTTTCAATTCACTAACCTGGCGCGACGACCTCAACCTGGAAGACTACGGCGCCGAGCTGCGCGCACCCCTGGGTGACTGGGGGCTGCTCAGCGGACAATTCCGCTACGGCACCCGCCGGCGGGCCCGCTACCTCGTCGAGGAAGCCCCGGGCTTTCAACGACGCTTCGAGCTGGAGCCCGACTACTACGAAGCCGGTGTCTACGACGGTCTGCTGCGCCTCGACGGCGTTCCCTGGCCCGGAGCGCGGCTCGGATTGCGCCTCGACGGCTGGCTGGAGGAGGGCGACCATTTCGCCGACGAGCGCCGCGCCGCCCTCGGCGCCGCCCTGTCTTGCGAGCAGGCCTTCTTCGACGGCCTGACCCAGCTCAACGCCGGCGTCCGCTACGACGACGATAGCGCTCACGGCGGCTTCCTCGGCTATCGCCTGGGCCTGCTGCAAGGCTTCAGCGGCGGTGGCGGTGTCGACGCCCTGTTCGCCAACCTGGCCAACGGCCGTCGCTCGCCGACCCTGGAAGAGGAGCAGCGGGCGACGAACACCCTGAGTCCCGAGCTGGGGCTCAACGGCGAGCTGGGTCTGCGGCTGAGCCGCCTGGCTCCCCTCGAACTCCAGCTCTGCGCCTTCTACCGGCGCGTCGATGACGCCATCCTCCCCGGGGACAACGTCTTCAACCGCGACGAGTCCCTCGATACCTGGGGCGGCGAGCTCGAGCTGACCCTGGGAGCCGGCGAGCCGCCCTGGCTGCGCGTCGGCTTAGGGCGGCTGCAAACCGAGGAGGGTCTGCGCTGCTCACCCCTCAGCCTGCGCCTCAACGCCTCCCTGTCCCAGAGCGCCGCCTATCCCCGGCCCTTGCTGGCCTCCTCCCTGGCCCTTGCCTACCGGGACCGCTTCTTCCAGAACGACCTGACCGTCAGCGGCGAGGCCGTACTGAACTATCTGAACTACCGGCCCGCCCTGGGTTACCCCGGCGAGGCGACCAGGGCCGACGAGCGCGACCTGTGGACCCTGGACCTCTTTCTGCGGGCCCGGGTGATCGACTTCGACATCGGGCTGCGCTTCAACAACCTCATCGGCGGCGGGATGGATACTCCCGGCGTCGGCTACACCACCGAACCCCTCGGCGTCAGCTTCCACTTCGCCTGGGTTTTCTACGATTAACTTGAATTAACCTGGATTAACCTGGATTTACCTGGATCAAGCTGGATCAAGCCGGCTGGCAGCCCCCAAGGTTACGGGCCATTCCGCAGAGAACGGCTACAGTCTTACAAGCGCCCGGCAGGTCGGCTAAAGACATCACGAGCAGCGTTTTTGAACGGTTGCCCCCGGCAGTTGGACGATGATCGATTATCAGTCTCGACTGGTTGGTTGTTGAACGGTAATGGATCAAGTATTCCTCGATCTGGTGGGGCGGCGTCCAGCAATGGCTCGAACACCCTCCGGCCCCGGGAACAAGGAGCGACGTTGTCGACACTGGCTCTCTGCCGAACCGACACAACCCCTGGTGTAGGATCCGTCGGCTTCTAACCGACCTTCTCAACAGTCAGCGCTATGCCCGGATCCGGCATTGCTGACGGCGCGCAACTGGATTGAAACCAAACCCCAACCCTCAACCTGCACCGCTACGTCTAAACCGATGGCCAAACTGTACCTGATCACAGACGACGGCCTGAGCGTCGAGGAGAACCTCAACCTGTTCAGCGAGAGCCTGCTGGAGGGTTGCGGCATGTTCCAACTGCGCCTGAAGGATCAACCCGACGAGCGGCTGTACCGGGTGGCGTTGGAGTTCTCCCGCCGTTGCCACGCCGTCGGCGTGCCCTTCATCGTCAACGACCGCCTCGATCTGGCGCTGGCCGCCGGTGCCGAAGGGGTGCATTTGGGCGAAAGCGACCTGCCCCTGGGCGTCGCCCGGCGGATCGTCGGCGACGGCCTGCTGATCGGCGCCACGGTGCGCGACACCGTTCAGGCCGAGCAGGCCCAGGCCGCCGGGGTCAGCTATCTGGCCTGCGGTCCCTGTTTCGCCACCCAGACCAAACCCGAACTCGAGCCCGTCGGCCTGCGCGCCGTCGCCCGGGTCATCGACCACAGCGAGCTACCCGTTTGCGCCATCGGCGGCATCAATACCGGCAACCTGGCCGAGGTGCTGGAGGTCCGCCCCTCCTATGTCTCCCTGGTCACCGCCGTCAGCCGCGCCGTCGACCCCCTGGCGGTCAAGGAACGGCTGTTGCGGTTCTTGGACGTCGACGAGCACAACCTGCGCAAGAGCTGAGGCCCCCTGAACCAGCGCCGAACTTCGTTACGCCCCGATCGGGGCGCTTTGTAATGTTGGGGGTCTCAGCCTTGCCGGACAGCCCGCGGGTTATTGCCACAGCCCCGCCAAGGACCGACAGTGCCGGCGGCCCGACGCAGACCCAGCTCCCCAACCCCGGTCTACCGCCAGCGCATAGCTCAATCGTCGGTCAAGCAGGGAGTCCAACTATCAGAACCTCGTGTTCGTGGGCGGTAAGTTCAGGTTGGAACGCTCCCCGTTCGGAGATGCCCCCGTTTTTAGTTTTGGTGCCAACTCAGAAGCTGAACAGCAGCTATTGCGGTTGAGTACTTATATCGGCCTGAACGAGTCTGTCATCCCGCCAGCGCTCGAGGGTGGCGATGTGGCGGGGAAGAGTAAAACGAGGGATCGGCACGTCAACTGTCCCAACTGCAACTACCGCTACCACTACCGCTGCGCCGAGGTAAGTCACAAAGGCAAGCGTCGCGGCAGGCTGTTCAAGCGTCGTCCCCGGGGCGCCGCAACGCGCCGCCGCCGGTAAAAAAGCAGTGAGATAGCGCGTCTGTTCCGGCTCGGCGTCCCGGCGGCGCGGTTCGCAACGGTTCCGGGCAGCCGGCGCAATACGGCATATCGCTACTAGAAGCCAATCCGCCGGCGCCGCGCCGCCGCTCGCCAGGCCGAGCTCGACCCGACCAGCTACACCGATACGCCGACGTGTCTATAAGAAACTGTCACTCAGCGGCTTCCACCACAAGCGCATCGACCTCCAACAGGATTTCGCCAACGGCGGGATAAGCATATACAGCAGCTAGCAGTTCCGGGACTACGCCAAACGACGGTTAACAGCCTACCATGGAGGCTTCAAGCGTAACTACAGACTCTGTCTCCGTGAAATGGAATTGCGCTTCAACCATCGAGACGCTGATAACACGCTAGCCATTCTCAGGAGCATACTGCGCGCTTGATCATCATTAGGTGATACTTTCTTAGTTTTACACCAAACGGGAAGTCAGGGAGGGATAAAGGGTGGCAATATGCGCCAAGAAGAATTTAGGCCGTATAACCGACCATGTGAGTGGATATTTCTCGCCCGTAAGGAGCAGGCGAATTAAGCGTCCGCTAATATAGTGACACCAGCACAACATAACCACCATTATCAGACATATCGCAAGCCGAAGAAAAGGGCCGACTGTCGACAACGCAGATGCCGACCGCTTAAGTCGGCATTTTGTTCGCCTGGAAGAACCCTTTTCATCTTCGGCAATTCCCCCGGCCGGTTTCTTCCTGCTGCCGCGCAAGACTCCACTGGCTGAGTGCAAATCGGATCTCTTGACGCTAACGGACCTCTGCATCTCGCTGGTTGCTGCTGCGATAGGCGGTTGGAAGCGAGCGGGAGGGGCACAACGCTAATTCGCTACGGCAGGGCTACGACGTCACGAGTCGCTGTCGACGGCCCGGGCTGAGTGTATTTGTTCTGATACCGTAAAGTAACAAACTAGCTCCGCCCCACGGTCCGTGAGCCTGCGTGATGGCTTTAATAACTACCCCAGCCGTAGCAGCAAGCCGCAATTTTCTGCTAACAACTGCTTTAACCAATCTTTTGGCCTATCTTAACCCCTCTTGAGTCCAGGATCGCCTGGCGACGGCTAAATATATCAGCCGTTCATTCGATAATGCTTAATTGCCTCATCATACCTACACTAACTACACCTGGTTTGAACTAGCGGCTCGTTCAATAGCAAACCGGGAGGGGCGGCCTCCCGGTGCTGACGGTCACAGTTGAAACCCCTACGGCGTCAAGCGGGGTAGGGCTCCCGCTCCAGCTTGGCGCAGCGCTCCTCCAGCTCCTCGACGAGGTTGCCGTAGTCGGCGGCGCCGTAGGAGCGTTCGGCGTACTCCGCCACCGCGAGCTGGTGGCTGGGCGCCTCGTTTACCTTGGTGTTGGTGCGGATGATGGTTTCGGTGACCAGCTCGCCGAAGTGTTGCCGGATCATCCGCAAGAGGACGCGTCCCATCCGGGTGCGGCGGTCGTAGAAGGTCGGCAGGACTCCCAGCACGCGCACCTGGGGCAGGCGGGGATCGAGCCGAACCTCATTGATCGTCTCGACGGCTTCCAGCGCCGTCAGGTAGTCCAGGGAGACGGGCAGCAGCAGCAGTTCGGCGTAGCTGAGGATATTGTAGTTGAGAAAACCCATGCTGGGCGAGCAATCAAAGATGACGTAATCTAACTCGCTCAGGTGGGAGAAAGCCCGCGTGACGTGGTCGTAGATCGGTTGCTGAGTCTCCAGACGGCGCACGACCTCCAGCAGGCGTTTGCCGCCCGCGGTCATCACCACCAGGCCCTCGCGCACCCGCAGCAGCTCGACCTCGTCGCCGGTCAGCAGCTCGGCCAGCCCCGGCGTCGGCGGGATGGCGAAGTAGGCCGACACTCCACCCTGTGGATCGCCGTCGACCAGCATTACCCGCCGTCCGGCCGCAGCCAGACCGACGGCCAGGTTGACCGCCGTGGTCGTCTTGGCCGTGCCGCCTTTGGAGATGAAGACGCTGATCCGCCGCACAACTGACCCCGCAATCCCTTTACTAATAGCAGTAAGCTTACCTAGCTTAATTTATAGGTGCTGTTATGTCAATCAGATAAAAGCATCTCCCCCTGCTCGGGGGAGGCCGATCGCAAATGAGCTCTGGAAAAAAGGACAACGGCGTCATTACCGTCCATGACGACAGCTGCGGCTGGTAATCTGGCCGGAGGAGCCCTGGAATACTGCAGAAACCGCTAACCCGAGGAGTTGCGATGTGCGACATTGACCACGGCTACGACCAAACTGCTGGTGCCGGCATGGACGAAACCGCTCTCAAAGATGGTCTTTTGAATATCTACGCCTCGAACATGGGCGTAGAAGTCGATGGACTGGCCGGTGACACAACAGACACAGCCGTATCTTTGGCCAATCTACTGTACAAGTTTGTGCAGAGCGGTAAAATCAGCGCGGAGACCGGAGAAACAACGTATGTCGAAAAGGTCAGCACCTACCTGGACGGTGAGGCGGAGGAACCGCCTAGCAGAGAGTAGGGGTGACACAGATCCTATCGACATATCAGGCCGCGCAAGAACCTCAGTGGGATCCGTCTGGCCCACGTGATCGACTACGACACCGCGGTGCACCGGGCGCGGGTCAAGGTCGTCGCCGGGCCGGAAACGAACTGGTTGCGTATCTGGTCACCGC
>WJLX01000144.1 GCA_014728225.1 Candidatus Coatesbacteria bacterium
CCGTCGCGACACCGGGTTATCCGAGAGGCAATGCGCACGACAAGAAAACTGATCGTCACACCCGACCGAGTTAACAATGAGCGCCGAGAAAAGCGAACAGTGTCCGCAATGCGGTGGCCGCGGCTGGCGTCCCGTCACGGACGAGGCGGGCCGTGTGCGTTTCCGGATGTGCGAGTGCCGCCTGCGCAGCCGTCGGCGGGATTTGCTGGCCGAATCCGCCATCCCGCCGCGCTACGCCCACTGCACGTTCGAGCGCTACGACGGTCCCTACTCTCCCACCCAACGCCGCGCTTTGGAGACCTGTCGTCGCTTCGTCGACGAATTTCCCCATTGCGACGCCGGCCTGTTGTTGACGGGCAACTGCGGTGTGGGCAAGACCCACCTGGCTGTCAGCGCCTTGCGCGAGATCGCCGTCGAGAAGGGCCACAGCGTCCTGTTCGCAGACTCCCGCGAACTGATCGGTGAGATCCGCGCCGGTTTCGACGACGCCGCCGGGATAAACTCATACGGCCTGGTGCGCCGGGTGCTGGGAGTAGACCTGTTGCTGCTGGATGATTTGGGCGCTTATCATTTGACAAGCTGGGTCCGGGACACCTTCGCCGATATCATTACCCGGCGCTTCAACGCCCGGCGTCATGTGATAATCACCACCAACTACCCGGACCAGCGCTCGACGTACCAGAAGGAAACATTGGCGGACCGCATCGGCGAGCGTCTGCGTTCCCGGTTGTATGAACTCTGCCGCCACGTCCACATCGGCGGTACGGATGATTTTCGCCAAAAAGTCTTCCACGCGGGCCACGAACCCGATTAGCCCTTTTATTACCTACCGCGAAGGGGTATAATAGTTTTCAAGCGAATCAACCGTCCTCCAACGGGGAGTTAACATGCGCGCTTTTTCCAAGATACTGCTGACCCTGTTCCTGCTGCTGGCCTGCTGCGGCCTGGTCTTGTTCATCGGTTGCGACACCGGAACCGATGGCGGCGACGGTGACGGCGATGGTGACGGCGACGGTGACGGCGACGGCGACGGTGAGATCGTCGAATACAGCCTGGCCTGGGCCCTGGATATCGCCGCCGGCGTAGCCGACGGTCGTTTTGCCGACCCGATCCTGCTGGGCATCGGCGCCAACGATCTCGGCGACGACGGTCTGCTGCGCAACACCCATGACAACAGCGCCTGGTTCTTCTTCTACGGTGAGAACGGCGACCACGGTGAGGCCGATTACATCGTTTACGTCTTCTACGACGGTTCGACGGATTTCTTCCAACAGAATTTCACCGACACCGAATTGCCGGACTACGACGACGCCAAGGACTGGCTCGACGCCGCCGATGACGAGCTCGGCGTCGACCACAGCTACGCCAAGCTGTCGGTCTACGCCGACGAGGCCGGAGTCTTCGCCGACACCGACAACGTGGCCAAGGTTACCTATTTCATCGCCGACGACACCGAGGTCGGCGAGGTGTATCTGGACGCCGACGATTACACCATCCTGCAGTAGGCGGCGAACCCCCAGCATCGACGCTTCATCCCGACCGAGCAGGCGGTTTTCAACTCCCCGCCGGTCCACGAGGGTTGCAACCGAGCTGGCAAGTTTGTCAAGGGGCGACACTTCACCGTCGCCCCTGCTGCTTACCTGGTTGATTGTCCTTCGGCGGACCTCGAGTCCTATCGCCGACGGTCCGCGGGACGCGTCGGCTCCCCTTTTGGTACAATAGGCGGCGACAACGCACCGGCGGGAGGTTGCCCATGCCGCGACTCGTCGCCCTCGGCGACTCGATGACCCAGGGGGTCAATTCCGGCGCCGTCTGGAAAACCCAGTGGAGCTATCCGGCTCTGGTCGCCCGTTGTCTGGGCGAGAGCGTCGGCTTCGGCGGCGGTTTCGACTTCTGCGTACCCCATTACGGTATGGGCGGGCTGCCGCTCAATATCGAGCGCCTGCTGCACGACCTGCAGTTCCAACTCGGCGGCGGCGGCCTGGACCTGATCGACTGGGTGCTGGCGGCCAAACCGGCCGTCGAGAACTGGCTGGAGGAGCGCGACGAGTACTACGAGCACGGCTACGGCGCCCGGGCCCGCTCCTTCGCCGGCCCCTACCACCTGCTGGCCTGTTTCAGTTTCACCGTCGCCGACCTCTACGGCATCACCGGCGAGTACTGTGACGCCGTCATCCGTCGTCGGCGCTGGGACGAGCGCTCCCAGCTCATCGAAAAGTTCCCCAGCTCGGCCGTCTACCGCGCCGCCCGGCGCATCCTCAACCCCGCCGCCAAGCACCGTCTCAACAAGCACGCCATGGTCGACTGGCTGGGCGAGATCGAACGCAGCCAGGGTCCGATCGAGAACCTGATCCTCAACATCGGTCTCAACAACGCCGCCGGGACGGTCACCAGCCTGGAGATCGTCGAGACGGGTCCCGAGCCGCCCAAGACCAGCCTGCACGAGGAGTTCAGTCTTTGGCATCCGGCGGCCTTCGAGGCCTCCTACCGGGAACTGGCCCAGCGTATCGACGAACAGACCGACGCCCGGGTCTTCGTCGCCACCCTGCCCTACGTCACCATCGCCCCCCTGCTACGCGGCGTCGGCCCCCGGGCCTTCGGCCCCAAGGGCGAGCACTACGAGTTCTACATCCACTTCTACAACACCGACGACGACCCCGACCCCGCGGACACCAAGCACCTGACCGTCGACAACGTTCTCTATATCGAGGGCCGCATCGACGCCTACAACGAGGCCATCCGAAGCATCGCCGACGAGTTCGACTGGCATATCGTCGACAACGCCTGGCTGCTCAACGGCCTGGCCGGACGGGAGGACTACCGCCCCGATGTTTTTCTGCGCCGTTTTCTCGGTGGCGGCGATCACCCCTTGCTGCAGCTTAAACCCCTGCCGCGGCTTGAGCTCTACCGGGTCGACGAGGAGGGAAACCGCTACGCCGGCGGCCTGGTCTCCCTGGATTGCTTCCACGGCTCGACCTGCGGCCTGGGCCTGCTCGCCCGGCTGTTCGTCAACGCCCTGCTCGAGGCCGGGGTCGAGTTCCGCGACGCCGCCGGCGAACCCCGGCCGCCCGACGAGGTCGAGTTACCCTGGGAGCGGATCATCGCCGTCGACCACCTGCTCATGAGTCCGCCGCCGCTGTGGCAAGATCTGCTGCAGGCCGGCGAGCACGTCGCCGAGATCTGGGAACGCATCGGCGGCGTGATCAGCCTGTTCAGCCAGTAGGACGGCAGCATGGACAATCGAGAAATCGCCAAAACCATCGACCAGCTGGGTACAGCCAGTGAGTTGCTGGGGGAGAACCCCTTCAAGGCCCGGGCCTACCATCGCGCCGCCCGCACACTCAAGAGCCTGGAGGAGCCCGTCGCCGAGCTGGTCGAACAGGACCGCCTGGGCGAACTCGAGGGCTTCGGTTCGGCTATCGTCGCCAAGGTCGAAAACCTGCTGGAAACGGGCGAGCTGCCCCAGCTCACCGAGCGCCTGGAGAAGCTGCCCGCGGGGCTGTTCGAAATCCTCGAGATCAAGGGGCTGGGGGTCAAGCGCGTAAGGACGCTGTGGGACAAGCTGAACATCACCAACCTGGGGGAGCTGGAGTACGCCTGCCACGAGAACCGGTTGCTCGAGCTGGAGGGATTCGGGGAGAAGATGCAGCACAAGGTGTTGGCCGGGATCGAACTGCTCAAGGAATACCGCGAACGCCGGCTCTATCCGGAGGCCGACGAGGCCGCCGCCGAGCTGCTGCCCGTCATCGAGGCCGCCGGGACGCGGCGCGTCGCCGTCACCGGCAGCCTGCGCCGTCACGCCGAGACCGTCGGCGACATCGACCTGCTGGCCGTCGTCGACGAGGGCGGTGCCGAGGCCGTCGAAACCGCCGTCAGCGAACTCGACGAGACCGACGAGGTGTTCACCGCTGACGCCGAGCACCTGGAGTTCGAGTACCGGGGCATCGACGTCGAGCTGCGCTGGACCACGCCGCAGCGCTGGGGCGTCGCGCTGGCGCTGACCACGGGCAACGCCGGACACCGCGAGGGCCTGTACCGCCTCGCCGCCGAGCGCGGCCTCGACCTCGACGAACTGAGCGACGTCGACGAAGAGGTGCTCTACGCCGCCCTGGAGCTGCAGTGGATTCCCCCGGAGCTGCGCGAGAACACCGGCGAGCTCGAGGCGGCCGCAAGCGGTGAACTGCCAGAGCTGATCACAACGGACGACATCGCCGGCGTACTCCACGTCCACACCACGGCCTCCGACGGCGCCCAGACCCTCGAAGAGCTCCGCCTGACCGGCGAGGAGCTCGGCTACGCTTACATCGGCGTCAGTGACCACTCCCAAGCCGCTTTCTACGCCGACGGCCTCAGCGCCGAGGCCGTTCTCGAACAGCTGGAAAGCATCCGGCGCTTGAACGACCAGGACTCCAGTTGCCGCCTGCTGGCCGGGATCGAATCCGACATCCGCGCCGACGGCGCCCTCGACTACCCCGACGAGGTCCTGGCCAAACTGGATTTCGTCATCGCCAGCGTGCACTCCAACCTGTCGATGGATAAGCAGACGGCCACCGAGCGCATCCTGGCCGCCCTCGACAACCCCTACTGCGACATCCTCGGCCACCCCACCGGGCGGCTGCTGCTGGCCCGGGAGGGCTACGAGCTGGAGTGGGACCGCGTGTTCGAACGCCTGCTCGAACGCCGCGTCGCCCTCGAGCTCAACGCCAGCCCGATGCGTTTCGACGCCGACTGGCGCATCCTGCGCCGGGCCCGGGAACTGGGCATCCCCATCTGCATCAATCCCGACGCCCACAACCGCGGAATGTTCGACTACCTGCCCCAGGGGGTGGGCATCGCCCGCAAGGGCTGGCTGCGCCCCGGCGACGTCCTCAACACCCGCCCGGCCGACGAGCTGCTGGAATGGGTCCGCTCCCGCCGTCCGTGAGACCGCCATTCATTATTCCCAATTGAAAAGCCGGCCTGCAATCGGCCGGCTTCTCATCAGCTCGGACCTGGCTATTTGGCGCCCGCTGTACCCGCCAGGATACTGGCCAACTGTTCAAGGTAGGCATCCAAGAAGCTCTTGACGTTTTTTTCACTCACTCCGGCAGCCTTGAGTGAGTTCATCTTGGCTGACGAGCGGGTTTGCCTTACACGCTTTCTAAAATCAGCCATATTAATCTGTTCTTTTTTATAGTCTTTCAGTGCATCCAGTATTGGTTTCGCCGCCTTGGTGGCATACTCTTGGATGTCTTTTTTTGCGTCTGAAAAATGACCGTCAAGCAGGCCGTTGGTCCTTTCGATAAGCTCGACTAACTCGTAGAGAATGTTATCCAAATCCATCCCTATCCTCCCAGCTTGTCACGTGTCTACTAATCGATATTCGGAAACTCCGCATCTATTATCTATCAGCAAGCTGACATATTCTGTCAGTGCCTATCATTCCACGGTATACTACACGGTATGCTTTGCGCGACCTTTGAAAAACAGCCCTTCGAACACCCGCCCGGTGCGGCCGCGACTGCGCCGGAACTGGCACGGTTTTTGCGCAGGCGCGGCGTTATCGTCGTTCGGAACGGCCGCCGAGCTGCAAAAACCGTGCCAGTTCCGGCGGGGCGGCGGGCACACGCCGGTCACAGGCGGAAGCTGTTTTTCAAAGGTCGCGCTCACCCTTGCACAATCGGCGCACGATCGCTGTCGACGCTGGAAAGCAAACAGCAAACCCGCCGGTCGGCGGGTTTTATCGCTGGTCGCGGGAAGGCGGCGTCCTCTCAGCGCAGCTCGGCCTCGGTGACGCCGGTGCCGCCGAACTGGGGCTCCGGGGTGGAGAACGCGGCTACGTGACGGTGGCCGCGCAGGAAATCCAGCACGGCGAAGCGCAGGGCGCCGGTTCCTTTGCCGTGGATGATGCGCACCCGCTCGTGCCCGGCCAGGGCGGCGTCGTCGAGGTACTTGTCCAGCACCTCGAGGGCCTCCTCGACGCGCATCCCGCGCAGGTTGAGTTCGTGGGAGACGTCGCGGTCGGCGACCTCGACGTTGTCCAGGGCGCCGCTGCGCCGGGGGGCGCCGTCGGCGGTCGGGGTTAGTTTGGTGACGGGGACGGTCATCCGCACGGCCCCCATGGCGATGACTGCTTCGTCGCCCTTGAGCTCGAGCAGGTCGGCGGCGGTTGTCGCGCCGTCGAGACGCACCCGTTGGCCGACGGCCAGTTCGGCGGGTTTTTGACCCTCCGATTGCGGCTCCGCGGCCGCTGCTCCAGGGCGCTCTTGCAGCTCGCGGGCCAGCCGCTCGCGCTGACGCTGGAGGCGCCGCCTCGGCTTGCTCAGGCCGGCGTCGGTGGGAGCGCTTTTTTCGTCGCGCAACCTGCGGGCGGCGGCGGCGGTCTCAGCCTCGGCCAGCTTGAGTTCCTCCTGCAGCTCCTGTTTGAGCCGCTGGAGTTTTTCCGTGCGTCCGGCCTCGATGGCGGTCACCCGACGGGCGGCGTCCCGGCGGACCCGGATCAGCTCTTCGAGGGCCTCCCGGCGCCCCCGCTCGGCGTCGCGGCGTAGTTTGCGTTCGGATTCCAGCTCCTCGATCAGGCGGTCCAGCCGCAGGTAGTCATCGTCCAGGTAACCCTCGGCCTCGGCGACGAGTTCGGCGTTCAGACCCAGGTTGCGGGCCATCGCCAGGGTGTTCGAGGTCCCCGGTGTTCCCGTGGTCAAGCGGTAGAGCGGTTCGAGGGTTTGGGGATCGAAGGCCACGGCGGCGTTCTCCATCCCGGGACTGCCGTAGACGAAGCCCTTGAGCGAATCGTAATGACTGGTGGCCACCACCCAGGCCCCGTGGCTGCGCAGCTTTTCCAGGGTGGCCATCGCCAGAGCGGCGCCCTGGTCCGGGTCGGTGCCGGTACCGATCTCGTCCAGCAGGACCAGGGCCCGCTCGCCGACAGCCTCCAGGATCTCGCCCAACCGACGGACGTGGTAGCTGAAAGTGGACAGGTCGCCGGCCACGGACTGCTCGTCGCCGATATCGGCCAATACGGTCTGCCGCCAGCCGATACTCGACCCTTCACCGACGGGGATCGGCAGGCCGCATTGGGCCAGTACGGTCAGCAGACCGACGGTCTTGAGGGCCACGGTCTTGCCGCCGGCGTTGGGTCCGGTGATCAGCAGCACCTGATGGGGTTCACCTAGCTCGAGATCGATGGGGACGACCTCGTCGATCCGCTCACGATTTAGCACCAGCAGGGGATGACGGGCCTGGATCAGCCGGGTGTGACCAGTGGTGGTCAATTCGCAGGGCCGGGCCTCGAGGCGGCGAACCAGCCGGGCCGCCGCCGTCAGCAAATCGAGCTCGCCGACGAGGTCGTAATCGCGACGCAGCGCGGGCAACCGACGGCGGGCGTGCTCGGTCAGCTCGGCCAGCAGGCGTTGGATTTCGGCGGCGATCTCGTAGCCCAGGGCGGCCAGCTCGTTGTTGGCTTCGACGACCTCGAGAGGTTCGACGTACAGGGTGGCGCCGCTCTTGCTCTGCCCGTGGACGATGCCGGGTACACGACCACGGAAATCGCGCAACAGTGGGATGACGAAGCGGCCCTCGCGACGGGTGATCAGCTCCTCGCTGACCGCGCCGGCGGCGGCGGCGGAATCCAGCAGGCCGGTCAACCGGGACTGGAGCCGCCGGCGCCGGTCCTCGAGGCGACTACGCAGCCGGTGTAATTCGGCGGAGGCGTCGTCGCGGACCTCGCCGCGCTCGTCGAAGATTGCGAGAAACCGCTCCCGTAGTCCCGTCAGACTCTCCAGGCGTTCCAGAAAGGCGCACAGCCGGGGAAAGACCTCCCCGTCGGGCTCGACGGCCGTCAGACCGCCGACGACGACCACCAGCAGGTGCAGCGCCCACAAATCGGCCCGTTCCAGGGACAGCCGGGGTGAATCCAGACGCTTGAAGACCGGTTCCAGATCTTCGAGGCGCTCCAGGGGCGGGGTTTCACCCTGTCCGAGGCGGACCTGCAACTCGGCGATCAGCTCCATGCGGCGGCGGGCGGCAGCGGGTTCGGCCAGAGGCCGCAAGCCGTGGGCCCGTCGCTTTCCCGAAACGGTGCGGGCCTGGCCGGCCAGCCGCTCGAGGACCGGCGGCAGGTCGATCAGCTCCAGGCTGTGCTCGTCGAAGGGCATTGGTCTTGCTTGGTCTTTCCCGTCGCCTGGACAGTACCGCAACGGTAAACAAAACGTCCGGAAGCGCTTGTCAGCGGATCAGCTCGCAATTGCATAACTGCCAATCGCTTATCCGCGGCTTAACAGCCCGCAATTGTTAGTTAGCTCTCCGGCCAATTCCGCAGGCGCCGACCTTTGAAAAACTTGCTTGTTGGCAAAACCGCCGGTCAAGGACGCAGGCCGGAACTGGCACGGTTTTTGCATCTCGGCGACCGTTGTCAGCTCCGGCAACGGTCCGCCTCTGCAAAAACCGTGCCAGTTCCGGCGTCGGGTTGTTGGGTAAGCCGCCGGTGGTGGCTGTTTTTCAAAGGTCGGCGCGCCGGGCGCTAAAGATAACCCGGAGCGGGCTCGAATGCAAGCCCTTCCGGGGGGGATGTTTCTGCACGGAGCCGTCGTCGGTTCAGGCGAGGATCTTTTTCAGCCGGCGGATGGCGATATTAGTTGCCCGGCGGTAGGCGTTCTTTTTGGGGAAGACGGCGGCCAGTACGTACTCCTCGCCGTTGGCGCTGAAGAAGCGAAAGCAAAAGCGTCGCTTGTCCCGGGTGGTGGTCACCAGTTCGTCGAGGTCGGCGCCGATTGAGTCACCGCGCAGTTCGACGATCGGTTTCTGCAATTGGATGGAGACCAGGTTGAGCAGGTCGGCGTAGGTTTCCTTGCCATAGGAGGCGATGACCAAGCCCTCGTCGCCGATGAGCAGCAGCTCGTCCAATCCGGCCCTCTCGGCGGCCTCGTAGAGAATCTCGTTTACTGTTTCGACCAGGTTAACCATCTGCGGCCCCCTTCTTGATGAGGCGGGGTTAGCGGTTGACGCTTCGGCGACGGTAGATGATGAAGAAGTATGGTCCGCCGATCAGGGCCAGGGCGGCGCCGACGGGTAGGCCGGGCAGGCCCAGATAGCACACGGCCAGTCGGACGGCGTTGTCGGCCAGGACGACGAGAACCGCACCCGCGAGGGCGGACAAGGGCAGCAGGCGCCGGTTTTCGGCGCCCAGCCGAACCCGGACCAGGTGGGGGGCTACCAGGCCGACGAAGGGTATGATGCCGGCCAGGGTGACGGCGGTGGCCGTGGCCAGGGCGGCGGCCAACAGTGTTCCGCCGCGGGCGCGGTCGATGTCGACACCCAGGGAGTGGGCGCGGCGCTCGCCCAGTGCCAGGGCGTCGAGTTCCCGGGAGCGGGTCAGCAGGTAGACCAGGCAGGCGGCGATCAAGCCGGCGGCCAGGATCAGCGGGCCCCAGTCGACGTGGGGCGAGGCCAGGTCGCCCATCAGCCAGCCCAGTACCGCCCCCTGACTCCACAGCGGCAGCCAGGCCAGTATGATCAGGATCACCCCGGAGAGGCCGGCGTTGGTGACCACCCCGGCGACGATCAGCCCGGTGGAGTCGCCGCGGCGACGTCCGGTCAGGCGCCAGACCAGCAGGGCGGCGCCGATGCCGCCGAGGAAGCCCAGGGCCTGGCGACCGAGAAAGCCCAGGGTGGTCAATCCGCCGATACCGAGTAGGGCGGCCAGAGCCACGCCGACACCGGCCCCGGCGCTGACCCCGGTCAGGTAGGGGTCGGCCAGGGGATTGCGGGTCAGGCCTTGGAGGGTGGCTCCCGCGGCCCCCAGGGCGGCGCCGGTCAGCAGACCGAGCAGGGTGCGGCCCAGGCGCAGGATCAACACGCCCGGGGTGGCGAAATCAGCCGGCCCGACAAGCAGGCCCAGGGTAACGGCACCCAAGCCCAGCAAGCCCAGCAGCAGTGTTTCGCGCCGGCGGATCCCGCGCCACGATATGGACTCAGCACACCCCATCCGGGGCTCCGATCCGGCTGCGCGAGAGGACGCTGCAGGTTAAGCCGACTGATGTCATAGTAATAAACACGACTTGGCTAATAGTAAGCTCGCCACTGTTGCCTGTCAAGGAGTGCCCGCGGCGGGTCGGAGATAAGGGATCGGTTCACTATGGTCTTCACTTTGCTGAGAGAAATGAGTTATCATTAAGGAAAATGTGACCCGCATCACAGACGGCCCTAATTGCAGCGTAGTATTATTTATTTGTAACTTTGCCACAGGCAAACGGGGCGAAATAGTCAAGGGTCTTCGGGACTAGCTTCGGGACTAGCTTCGGGACTAGCTTCGGGACTGGCTTGGGGACTAGCTTCGGGACTAGCTTGGGGACTAGCTTGGGGACCAGCTTGGGCGTCCAGCTTGACTGGCACTCCACCACCGATTGGAGTTACTCAATCAACTCCCGGGTCCGTGTCTGCCGAGCCGGGAAAAAGAACTAGCCGGATCAATCGGGATCTATCCCCGCGAGATGAAATCCAAAAAGACTGGCAGCAGAGTCAGGGGAGGACGAGATGAAGTTTATGCATGTCGAGTTCGATCTCGAGGATACACACATCCGGCAGGATCTCGGCGGCCTGCTGGAAAAACACGGACTGCGCAAGTACGCCGACAACCACTACGTCGGCGACTGGGACAAGCACGTCGGCAGCCGGATCAGCCGCGAGCTGGCCGAAGAGTTGCGCAAGAAGAACTGCACCTTCAACGGCGACGACAACCAGCTGTTGATCTACGTCACCAACTACGAATGCGGTTGGCGCTTCCAGCGTAACGCCTGGCGCTCCCAGGGTTGAGCTCCCGGCTGCTGTCCGACCGGGTACCGGTCGCACATCCCGATAGCGACGGCAGCGGCCGGCCCGGTTGAGCACCCTGGCGTATCGACGTCTCCGGCGCGGTGGTTGGGCCGCCGGCAGGACTCGTTGTCGGCGTACCGCTTGAACACCCGGTACTCAGTAAAGGCAGTATCTCACGGGCATGAACCCGCCGGAACCACGCCGTTGAACGGCCCGAACCGCACTTGCAGCAGCCGGGCTGGTCTATCGTGAGGAACCGCGCGCGGTTCGGCTCGGCACCGAACGGGTTGTGATGCGCATTCCATTGTCAGACAGCTGTCAGACAGCTCATAGGGCGTCGCTTTTTATTTCCGGGCGGAACAGCGCCTACGAACGTCCGTCTTGCACTATCGGCAGTCCAGTTGGACGACTCGACAGACCGGTTTCCTTTTGATATCACGTACCGGCGCTGGACCTGCAAATGCCGAAAGCATATCCAGTAAAAGGCAGTTGGAAGAGCGGGGCACGCTCAATGACGCTTTGTTGAGGCAAGGCTTGAGGCTTATCAAGGTTGCCAAATCGGCACTAACAACCCGGGGCTGTTCGCTCCCCCGTCGGGCGCTGTTACTCTCATCAGGGAGCGTCAAATACAACCACCGTTTAGCAACAACCATCTAGGACTGCTCATCGACTACCGTGAACAGCAATCGGCGAAATCGTTGCCGGTGAAATCCTCTATCAGCGTATCCTGACGGTTATCGAGACATTTTTCGTCGTTCCGGTGGTTGAAGCGGAACGACCTTTCACGGATAGAGAGTCTGGAGTTGCGCTTGAAACCACCGTGGTGGGCTGTTGACCGGCGCTCGGCGCAGCCCCGGAAGTTCTC
>WJLX01000145.1 GCA_014728225.1 Candidatus Coatesbacteria bacterium
CCCCCCCCCCCCCCCCCCCCCCCGGCCCCGCTGACCGTGCTGGTCATTGTCGGCATAGCCCTGGCGTCGGTCTACGCCGTCGTCGTCGGCTTGGCGCCCTGGTGGCGTGGCGCCGAGCTGGGTCATCCAGGCGCTGCTGGCCGGCCTGTTGCGGGCGGGTCGGCAACGGGCGGGTCGGCAACGGGCGGGGCGTAGAAGCCGACAACAACCGGGATAACGCCGGCCGGTGCACGAAGCCCGAGCTACCGGGTTTAGTTAATGTCCCACGCTATCATCAACGGGAGGACCGGGCGGTCCTCCCGTCGAAGATCAAACCCGGCGTCGGTGAACCCGTCCCCGGGCCCCGTCAATCCGTTTCCAGCAGCAGCTTGATCATCTCCCGCTCCGCGGGATGCACCAGGCACTCGACGGAGCGCTCGACCAGACCGCGCAGATGCGCGATCACGTGCTCGGGCAGGGGCATTTCGACCTCGGCCTCGTAGGGCTCCTCGTCGGGCAGGTAGACCTTGAGCCGCAGGCTGACGACGACCTCGAGGCTCCGGGTCCGGCCGCTGTCCTCGAGCGCCAAAATGGTGGCCAGCCCGCGGCGGCCCTCCTCGCTCAGCAGCCGTTCCGTGGCGGCGTCGTGACGCACGCCGTACAGCGGGGTCGGGACCTCCTCGGCGCTCCAGTCGATCTCGATCCGCCGGGGATCCGCGGGGTGGACCAGCAGGGGGACGCTGCGGCCGGGCTGGACGGCGGGGACGGCGTAACGCGGCACCAGGGTCTCCAGCTCGACCTCGTAGGGCGGGCGGTCGCCGTCGTGGACCTCGAGGACGACCGCGAGTACGGGGTTGTCGTTGACGGTCATCGCCCCGCCGATCTCGCCCAGTTCGCGCACCACGCCGACGGCTTTGCGGCCGACGCGGGCCAACTCGCGGTCGTGGCGCGCGGCCAGCAAGGCGCGGATGATCAACAACACCGAGCCGGCCAGGCAACTGACCACGGCCAGTGCGCTCAGCAGCAGGATGCTGGTGAAGAGGGCGCTTCGGCCGATCAGGTCCAGGGCCTGCAGGACGAAGCCCACGGGCATCCAGAGCAACACCGGCGCGGCGCCGAGGAACAGCCACCAGCTTTGGAAGCGGCGTTTGGTCATCGGGTTGGGCAGTTGATGGACAACCACAGCATAACCCGCGCTCGGCGGGATTTCCAGTCGGCACCGCCGGCGGGTTGCCCGGGGATACCGGAAGCACAAGTCGGCATCCTTCGTAGCCGACTCGACACAAAACGCGGTCAATCCCGACAGGCACGTCAAGTGTCCGAAGTACAACCCGCGTCATCACAACAGATTGGCTGGCGGACGGCGGTTGCGCAAGCGCTCTACCGGCCAACCAACGCCGCCGGCTTTCGGGGGAAAAGCGCGCGTTGATCGCCCGGCAATCTTGGCTGGAAGTGACCACGGCCAGGGTGTCGATCAAGCCGTTAACCGGTATCCCACTGCTACCAACGGCTCAGGAAGCGCCTCGCCGCCGCTCGCCGGGCCGCGCTCGACACGATCGTCCACCGACGGCAACAAGGCCTGTAAGAACCGGTCACTCAGCGGCTTCCACCACAGGTGCGTCAACGACGACAAGAACCCGGTCGATTGCCAGCGATGGCTCAAGGCCGACCACGGCTGGTTCAAGCGCAGCTTCAGACTCCTTATCCGTGAAAGGTCGTTCAGCTTATGTAATGATCCCTTTAACAATAAGGCGTTGGTATCTGGTGTCGGCTCCTACGCCGGCGGAGACCAGCCTCAACCAGACTCCACGGGCATCGCGTCTGTTTCACACCGCCGTGAATCAATGCATTAGCTCGGGCCGCGACTCGACGTGGTGAATGCCACTCCGACAATCCGTCGGCCCCCCGCGGCTGATTGCGCCGTTGCATCAAGACCGACGGTTGAGCTCCCTACTTCCAGCGCACCAGGATCTGCTCGCGCTGGAAGGAGCGCACGGCCAGCAGCAGCACCAGCCAGGAGACCAGGGCCAGCCCAGCGGCCAGCAGCAGGGCGTTGACCAGGTTGAACAGCACGATCCCCAGCACCTGCATGGCCACCAGACCCAACAGCGGCAGGATGATCACCAGGGCCAGGGCCTGAGCCTCCTTGGGCTCGGAGGCCCGGCTCGAGGCCAGCACCCCCAACAGGTAGGCCAGGATCGAGATCAGCGGAGCCAGCAGCAGCCATGAAACCAGCCACAGCGGCTCCAGCATGAAGGGAATCACCACCCGGGGGCCGATCAGGCTCAATAGCAGGAAGAGGAGCCCGCTGCACAGCCAGTAGATCGCCACGGCGGGTATCGCCCCGGAGAGGGTCTTGCCGAAGAGCAGCTCCCGCGTGGTCACCGGCGTGGCCAACAGCGGCTCCAGGGTCCGGGTCTGTTTCTCCTCGACTATCGAATAGGTCGCCAGTACGTTGGAGACCAGTACCGGCACCAGCAGCAGGAAGATCGGCACCTGGAGGAAGACGAAGGCCGGCATCCGCTCCAATGGTGTCAGCTCGACCGCCGCCTCCAGGTTGACCGTCAGACCCTCCAGCGGCACCGGGAGGGCTTCTTGCGGATCCTCTTCCAGGGTCATCGAGTAGACCAGCCAAAAGGATTGGCCGGTGAGGATGATCGGCAGCACGAGGATGAAGACCAGGTAGGACTTCTTGGTGAAGGTGTTGCGCCACTCCTTGGCGATGATGTTGGCCAGGATCCTAGTCCGCATTCCCTTCAACCCCTTCCGCTTCCTCGAGCAACGTCAGGTAGACCTCCTCGAGGGAGTGCTCGTCCTCGCGGAACTCGACCAGCTCCCCGCCGGCCTCGACCACGGCCCGGGCCAGGGCCGGCTTGTCGGCGTCGATGTCGGCCAGCTCGACGATCAGCCGCTCACCGTCCCGCTGAAGATTCTTGACGAAGGGCCGCTGCTCGAGGCCCGCGGCGACCTCCACCGTACCGCCGGCCAGCTCGACCAGCACCTGACGCTTGAACAACCGCCGCCGCAGGTGCTCCGGCTCGTCGACGGTCACCAGGCGGGTGTTGAAGAGAGCGATGCGGTCGCAGAGCCGCTCGGCCTCGTCCAGGTTGTGGGTGCAGAGCAGGATCGTCCGTCCCTCGCCGCGCAGCTTCTCGATCAGCCGCCGCACGTCCCGGGCGGCCTCCGGGTCCAGGGCCGCCGTCGGCTCGTCGAGAAACAGCAGCTCCGGTTCATGCAACAGCGCCCGGGCCAGAGCCAGGCGCTGCTTCATCCCCTTGCTGAACTCGCCCACCCGGTCCTCGGCGCGCTCATCGAGCTCCAACAGCTCCAAGTATTTGTCGACCCGCTCGTCGACGGCTACTCCCTCGTAGAAGCGGGCGAAGTAGCCCAGGTTCTGTCTGGCCGTCAGCCGCTCGTAGAAACCCGGAGCCTCGGTCAGCAGGCCCATGCGCTCGTGCAGGCGCTCGGGCTCCGCGGCCGGGTCGAAACCCAGCACCACCGCCGCGCCCTCCGAGGGCGAGATCATCCCGGCCAGCAGACGCACCGTGGTGGTCTTGCCGGCGCCGTTGGGACCGAGGAGGCCCAGGACCTCGCCGCGGCTGACCTCGAGCTCCAGCTCGTCGACGGCCCGCGTCTCGCCGAAACTCTTGGTCAGGCCGCTGGTGGTGATGGCGGGGGTGGTCATCCGGGCGGCTCCGCTCGGTTTGGGATGCGGGGAAGGTGGAAACTGCTGCCGGGAAATCCTACCGATGGCATGATAACTCCAATCGCAACCGCAGGCAAGTCTCGGTCCGCGACGCCCTCAGCGGTACAGCTCCGGCCGAGGAGTGCCCGTCGGCCCCTTGTAGCGCCGGTACTGCTCCCGGTCCCGGGAACGCGCCCCGACGAGGACCGCCCCCGCGGGACACAGATTGAAGCACTTGAGGCAAAAGATGCACTCCCCGCCGAAGCCGACGCCGTCGTCGCCCAGGGTGATATTGGCCGTCGGGCACATCCGCTGGCAGAGACCGCAGCGGGTGCAGCGCTCGGCGGCGACGGCCAGCTCGTCCTTCCAGACCCGCAGGCCGGGCTCGTAGAACGTGCGTTGGAGCCAACCGCCGAGGTGGTCCAGCGGCCCGCTTCCGACGTAACGGCGCTCCCCGGCCAGAATCCCCGCCAGGATGCGTTCCAGCTTGCGCCCACCGCGCCGGATGATCTCCTCGCGCTCGGCGGCGCGGGGGACCTTCCAGAGGTTGAAGTTGGGGACGTTGATGTTGACCGGCATCAGGGCGTGGTCGGCGTAGACGACATCCCAGCCGCGCCGCTCCAGCCGGGACTTCCAGTAAACGCCGGTGTCGCCGGTGAAGATGCCGCAGTTGCCCACCAGGGCCACCGCCGGCCGCTTAATGTGCTCCGTTGACGCATGTTCGACACCCTCGAAGAAAACCTGCAACGGCTCCGGCATATCCGAGCCCCAGACCGGGTAGAAGACGATCAGCAGCTCGCAGTCCAGGACAGCGACTGGCCGCGACTTGAGCACCTCGTGGACGGTTGCCGCAGCTCGGTGACACTCCAGCCAGTCCCGGGCATGGTCGGCCAGCAATCGGGTGTTGCCCGTCGAGGAGAAGTAGAGCAGACTGATACGCAAGGGGGTTGCACCTCGTGTGTGGTCCGGCGAGACCTTTTTTCGCTAACCGGACGCCCCGCCCGGAGCGGCGCGCCACCGCGCCGGAACTGGCACGGTTTTTGCGGAGGCGGACCGTTGAGTCCGCGCCAACGGGCGCCGAGATGCAAAAACCGTGCCAGTTCCGGCGCCGGCCGGTCGGATTCGTTGAGTTGCTTAGGACCGGTAAGAAAAAAGGTCTCGCTGGGGGCGGTGCCGGATGCTTGTCGGCGGCGGGGCGTTCTGGTAACATCGCGGAGTGACACCCCATCCACTATAGCATGCGCTACCTCTTCCTGCCCACCGGACCGGTCACGGTCGCCTTCGACTGGCGCAGCTCCCCCGCGCCGTAGTTGATCCACACCCCAGATGGAATAGACCAGATAAGGACGGCTCAGCCGGGCCGAGCAGTTGGGAGCAGGCGATGACCGACACGGGAAAACTCTACCGCGACAGCGACGACTACCTGACCTACGCCACCGCCGAGGGCAAGCTGCGGACCTTCTCGGGCATCCAGCCCTCGGGCGAGGTTCACATCGGCAACTACCTGGGGGCGCTCAGCAACTGGGTCGAGTTCCTCGACGACTACGAGGCGATCTTCTGCATCGTCGATCACCATGCCACGACGATCGAGTACGACCCGGCGTTGATGCCGGGGCGGGTCTTCGACGCCGCTGTGGCCAACATCGCCGCCGGGCTGGACCCGGAGCGCTGCATCCTCTTCGTGCAGTCCGAAGTACCCCAGCATACCGAGCTGGCCTGGATCTTCAACACGGTCACCCCCTACGGCGACCTGTCGCGGATGACCCAGTTCAAGCAGAAGTCGCGTCAGCACCAGGAGAACGTCAACGTGGGGTTGTTCACCTATCCGGTGCTGCAGGCGGCGGATATCTTATTGTATAAAGCCTCGGCGGTGCCGGTGGGCGAGGACCAGGTCCAGCACATCGAGCTGGCCCGGGAGATCGCCCGCAAATTCAACGCCCGCTACGGCGAGGTCTTTCCGGAGTGTAAGGCTCACCTGACCGCGGCCAAGCGGATCATGGGCCTGGACGGCGAGAACAAGATGTCCAAGAGCCTGGGCAACACCATCGGCCTGTTGGAGGAGCCGGAGAGCATCTGGAGGAAGCTGGGGCCGGCCAAGACCGACATCCGGCGCAAGCGCAAGAGCGACCCCGGCGTGCCCGAGGACTGCAACGTTTACCTGAGTTACCACCGCTACTTCTCCTCGGAGGACGACCTGGAGTGGATCCGGGAGGGCTGCACCTCGGCGGGCATCGGCTGTCTGGAGTGCAAGAAGCGGTTGTTCGCCAACATGCTCGAGGTGCTGGACCCGATCCGCGAGCGGGCGGCGGAGCTGCGCGCCCGGCCGGATTACGTCCACGACGTCCTCGGCCTGGGGGCGGCCTACTGCCGCAGCATCGCCGCCGCGGTGCTCGAGGAGGCCCTGAACGCGATGGGGCTCAAGCGGGGCGGGTAGGCCGGAGTTCGCTGCTTGACCGTCCGTGAAGAATACCGGGGAGGACCTCAAAGGTCCTCCCCGGTAGTATTTGGTTGCAGACGGCCGGAGACCACTCCCGGCAGATGATAACGGGGCGACTGGGTACAGTCGCCTCTACGAATCGGCCCTACGAATCGGCCATGAATGGCGGTATCATTCCGTGAAGGGCACGGATGTCAACCGCCAGCCGGCGGCGGTGCGGGCGAACTCCAGCGTCTCGACGCCCAGCAGACTCTCGTCGCCGTTCATGACGGTGCAGTCGTACTCGATCGTCGCCGTCAGCACGCCGTCCTGGTCGTTGAACCGCGGACCGTCGAGCTCCTGGGTCGAAACCAGCAGCAGCTCGCCGGAGTCGACGGCCCGGGCGAACTCCTCGCGTTGGGCCTGGGTGACGGTGGGCCCGAGAAGCTCGGCGGCGTCAGCGCCATAGCCCAGGGTGAGGGCCTCGAGCAAGGCGTCGGCGGTCTGCTTGAGTTCGGCGGCGGTCGCCGGCTCGACCTCGACGGTCTCCCCGACTGTCTCAACCGGGGCTTCGCTTTCTGGGTCCTCCGCGTCGTCACAGGCCGCGAGGAATACGCCGAGGAGGAGGGTGAGCAGCATCAAGCGGGTGAAGGGTGGACGGCGGATCATTGACGCTCCCAGCCGAAGGGGGGGTGGATGAGTTTCCAGCGCTCGCCCTCGGGGGCCAGGACGAGTTCGCCGGTGGCGGCTTCACCGTCGGCGCTGCGGTAGGCGATGGGCACCCGGGCCCGCTGCTCGGTACCGACGCCCTCGATCGTCGGCTCCCCGGTGATCCGCGGCGAGTCGAGCTCGACGGCCTCGACCACCCAGTCGGCGAAACGGGCCGAGTCGTACTGGTTGACGTGCTCGCGGTGGAAGCTGGAGATGGTCTCCAGGGAACTGTGGCCGAGGTTGGTGAAGAAGGCCTCGACGTCGGAGCGGACGGCTTCCTCGACACTGGTGCGCTCGCCGGTGGCGGGTCGTTCCTCTAGGGCCTCCCCGCTTTCCCCTTCGCAGGCCCCGAGCCCGATGAGCGAGAGGATGGCGATGAGGAGCGGTATTGAGCTTTTTCGACGGCTGTTCATGGGGGTTGGATCACTCCAAACCATCATCATAATCCAGCGCTCCAATCCTCGGGGACGTGCTTGACGTACCACTCGCGCTCGGAACCGATGAGTTCGAGGGTGAAGCGCCGCCGGGACAGCGCCTCACCGCCACGCTCGACCCGGGCCTCGACGTGGGCCGTCAGGGCGTCCAGGCCGTGGGGTCCGGCGTCCGGGCGGATCTCAGCGAAGTGCAGCAGGCGCGCCTCGTGGACGACGATCTCGCCAGCGGCCAGCAGCTCGGTAAAGATGACGAAGTACTTGCTGTCGCCCTCGATCAGGGCGTGGCTGGAAGCGGCCTCGGCGTCACCGGCGACGACGGCCTCGAGAAAGCCGCGCACGACGCCCTCGGCCTGCTCGCGGTAGTCGTCGTGGGCCGTGCCGCAGGCCGTCCACAGCAGGAGCGGCGGCAGGAGAACCAGACCGCGCGTCGGCATCGCAACGCCTCCCTCACTCGAGGGCGTAGGACCACTCCCAGGGCACGTCCTTGACGTACCAGCGGCCGTCTTCGCGGACCAGGCCGATGGTCCAGCGGCGCTCTTCCAGTTGCGGTGAGCGCACCTCGACCTCGACGGCCAGCAGGTCGCGGCCGTAGGGTCCTTCACCGAGGCGCAGCTCGCCGTAGTCGACGACCGCGACGTTATCGAAGGCCAGCTCGCCGGCGGCCAGCAGCTCGGTGAAGATGACGAAGCCCTCGCTGTCGCCCTCGACGAGGGCGTAGTCCTCGGCGGCTTCGGCGTCGCCGGCCGCGACGGCCTGCAGGAAGCCCTCGGCGACCTCGGCGGCGCCGCCGAGGGGGTCGGATTCGCCGGCGCAGCCGACGAAAAGGACGATGACGGTCAAGCTAAGCGGCAGTCGAATCGTTTTCATCGGTACGGTAGGTGAGGAGATTCTTGCGCAGTTTGCAGTTGATCATGGTCATAAACAACAGGATCAGGGTGCTCCAGGGGGCGAAGCTGCAACAGGCCCGGTAGCCCAGGTCGGATTCCTTGGTGGCCTCGGCGTCGGGCAGGACCGTCTTGACGGCCAGGATGGTCAGCAGGATCGACAGGGCGAAGAGGATCCAGTAGCCCTTCTTCTTGACCTTGACGCTCAATGTCGTTACCCCGGCGTGAAGTGGGTTGGTCTGGGGTCGGGAAGGGGGCTGGTGGAGCGTCGCCGCCCGACCGGCTTTGCTAGCCGTCGGCCTTGTCAGCTCGGGGCCGGCGCCGGCGCAAGCGGCGCCGTACCGGCAGGATGACGAGAAGCGCCAGGCCGACCAGGGGCGCGCCGACGATGACGACGATGATCAACACCCGCAGGATGTGCAGCAGGATCAGGTAGCCCTGGGAGAAGCCGCGGGCGGTCAGCCGGGCGGCCGGATCGGCGACCAGGCCCGCCTCGGCGGTCAGGGTCAGATAGACGGGGGCGGTGCCGGGGTGGCCCTCGAGACCGGGAAAACGGGCGACGACGGCGGCGGCTTGATTCTCCAGTTGGTTGAGCTCGGTGAGGAGCTGTCGCCGACGGGCCCCCTCCGGGGTCTCCTCGATCTGGCGCTCGAAGGCGGCGATCTGGGCCCGCAGGTCCTGGAGCTGGAGTTCGGCGGTGTAGTAGTCGCGGCTGACGTCGGAGGTCAGGCGCTCCTCACGCAAGACCTCGCCCAGGGGTTCCAGACGCTCGAGCAGCTCGTCGCGCTCCGTCGTCTCCAGGCGGTAGAGCAGCCAGCCGGCGGCGGGCTCGCCGCCGGGCCGCAGGTAGGAGAGCTGGGCCAGGTAGCCGTGGCGTTCGTCGAGGGCCTCTCGCGCGGCGCCCAGGGCCTGGTCGAAATCGTCGACGCGGACGACGAGGGCGCTGACCACGGTGATCATCCGCGGCCGGGTCAGGGTGCGCCGGCCCCCGGCCGGATCAGGCAGGGTCAGGGTGACCTCGTCGCCGGCGGGCTCGGGGTCGGGCGGCGCCTCACCGCTGCGCCAGACCTCCTCGACGGCGGGGCCCTCATAGGCCGCCGGCTCACAGGCGCAGAGCAGGCTGAGCAGCAGGGCGGCGGCGAGGAGCGGCAGACGCTTCATGACTCCCCCCGTTCGCGCAGCCGGCCGATGCGCAGGCCGAGGAAGAAGGCCAGAATGACGATGACCAGGGCCGGCAGGATGATGGTGAAGATCAACCGGCCCAGCTCGTCGAACTCGCCGCCGTGGCCCTCGACGAGCACCAGATGCAGCTCGTGGAACTCGACGCGGTGCCGCAGCTCGTCCAAACGGCGGCGGGTGGTGTCGAGGTCGTCCTCGAGGCGGGTCAACTCGCGCTGGCGGTCGATGCGCTCCCGGGCCTCGAGGCCGGGCTCGTCGACGGCCTCGCGCAGCTCGGCGACGCGCTCCCCGAGCCGCCGGACGGCCTCCTCCAGTTCCGTCAACCCCTCGCCGACCTGCTCGAGCTCGGAACGCTCTCCCAGAACCACGCCCAGGCCCTTGAGCCGCCGGACCAGGGCCCGGGAATCGTCCGCCGGCAGCTCGTACTCCAATTCGGCGAAGGCCTCGTCGTCGTCGTCCTCGGTGCGGCTCGTCAGCAGGTTGGCGCCGCCGTCGGTCAGTAGGGCCCGGACCGCGGCGAGACCCTCCTTGAAATCGTCGAGGGCCAGCTCGAGCTCGACCTCGTAGGTGTAGGAGGCGCCGCAGGCGGCCGCCGCCGCGATCAGCAGCAGCGCCGTGGAGATGGCGGAACGGGACATGGCTAGTCCCCCTTGCGACTGCGCAGCAGGCGACGCGCCAGCAGGTAGAGCGGCACCCCGAGGATCGCCAGCACCAAAGCCACGCCGATGATGATGATGAAGACCCGCAGGATATTGACGATAGCGATGTAGGCCATCTCGAAGCCGTCACGGATCACCCGGCCGCCGCGGAAGGTCGTGCCGGGATCGTCCTCGGTCAGGGTGATGGTGATCCTGGGCAGGGTGACCAGGTCGTCGAAGTTCTTCAGTTTACCCTCGGCTTCGGAGAGCTCGTAATCGAGCAGATTGAGCTCCTCGTCGAGGCGGCGCAACTCGTCGGCCGGGGACCCCGCGGCGACGGCCTCGTCGTATTCGGCCTTCTTGATGTCGTAGTCGCGCTGCAGCTTGTCGCGCCGGCGCTCGGCGTCAACGTACTGCTTGGTGATATCCTCGGCCGTGGAGAACTCCTCGACGATCTCGCCCAGGTCACGCAGCTCGCGGATCAGGGCCACCCGTTCATCCTTGTGGCAGCGGATCTCGAAGGTCACCTCACCGGCGGTCCCGGCGACCCGGGTCACGTCGACACTGGTGATGATCACGTCGGTCACCCCGGCCTTGTGGTGGGCGTCAACGAGCTCCTCGACCTTGTTCCGGGCCTCGTCGAGCTCCTCGACCAGCACCGTCATCTCGGTCTCGTAGACCATCATCCGTTCCAGACCCAGGGTCTCGGTCTCCGTGGTGGGCTGGTCGGTGTCGGCGGCGGGCTGGCCGACCTCGGCCAGAATCCCGTCGTCGGCCTCGCGGGCCAACGCCGCCCCGCCCTCGGGGACGGCGCCGGCGGGAGGCTCCGCGACGTTCTCCTCGACGGCCTGCAACTCGAAGTCCGCCGCGCTCTCTTCTTCGTAGTAGGCGTAATCTTCGTCAGCGGCGTCGCCGGCGGTTTCCTCCGCCTCGTAGTAGTCCTCGGAACAGCCGCCGAAGACAAGGACCAGCGCGACGAAGAGCATCAGGAACGGGAAACGGCGCATGACGGGCCTCCCGGGATGAGCGCGACGCGGGGGTCGCGTTACAGTGGAAAAACGGCTTGAACGAGCGCAAAGCAGTGCCGATCCAGCACCGCTCGTCGACCGGCAGGAGCGGTAATCGGCCTGGATACCGCCCGCCGGCGGCCCGCCGGCTGTTATCGCAGCGCCGGAACCGGCACGGTTTTTGCATCTCGGCGACCGTTGGAGCGGCGGCAACGGTCCGCCTCCGCAAAAACCGTGCC
>WJLX01000146.1 GCA_014728225.1 Candidatus Coatesbacteria bacterium
TCCCACGGTTACATCGCTGCAAAAACCGTGCCAGTTCCGGCGGCGGGGGTATTCCAGCGGCGCAGGTCCAGCTTGCGGTCTTGCGGCGCGATGGTTAAGGATCCAGGGGATGCAGGACGCCGTCGCGCAGTAACAGGGCGCGGTCGGCCCGTCGCGCCAGGGCCCGGTCGTGGCTGACGATGACGAAACCGGCGCCGTTCTCGGCGGCCAGGGCGAACAGCAGGTCCAGGACCCGATTCCCGGTCTCCCGATCCAGGTTGCCCGTCGGCTCGTCGAGGAGCACCAGCTCGGGTTCCTTGACCAGGGCCCGGGCGATGGCCACCCGCTGCTGCTCACCGCCGGAGAGCTTCATCGGTGAGTGGTGGAGGCGTTCGCCCAGACCGACCCGTCCGAGGATGGTCCCGGCCCGGTGGTCGGCCGCGGCGACGTCGACGCCCTGGGCCAACAGTGGCAGGGCGACGTTCTCGAGGGCGTCGAATTCGGGCAGCAGGTGGTGGAGCTGGAAGACGAAGCCCACGCTGCGCGAGCGCACCTGGGCCAGGCGGCGGTCGCTGCCACCGACGAGCTCCTCGCCGTTGAGGAGGACGGACCCCGCCGTCGGCCGATCCAGGGCGCCGAGGATGTGCAGCAGGGTGCTCTTGCCGGCCCCGGAGGCGCCGACGATCACCAGGGTCTCGCCGCGTTGGACCTCGAGGTCGACGGCGCTGAGGACCTCCAGGCGTCGGTCGCCGTCGATGAACTCCCGGGCCACACCCCGCGCCTCGAGCAGGCTACTCATAGCGGACGGCCTCCAGGGGATCGAGGCGGCTGGCGCGCCAGGCGGGGTAGAGGGTGGCCAACAGGGTGATCAGCATTGAGGAGCCGACGACGATCAGCACGTCGGGGACGGCGACCACGGCGGGCAGGTGGTCCATGTTGTAGAGGTCGGCGGGCAGTTCGATGAAGCTGTAGCGCTCGAGCAACCAGGCCAGCAGGGTACCCAGCGCACCGCCGATGATCGTCCCCAGGGAGCCCAGGGTGACGCCAACGCCGAGGAAGACGCCGCGCACCTGGCGCCGGTCGACGCCGAAGCTCTTCATCACGCCGATGTCCCGGGTCTTCTCCACGGCCAGCATGATCAGGTTGCTGATCACGTTGAAGGCCGCCACCAGGACGATCAGCACCAGGGCCAGGAACATGGCGAACTTCTCCAGCTCCATGGCCGCGAACAGGCGGGAGTTGGTCACCGTCCAGTCCCGGGCGTAGTACTCGGCGCCCAGAATCTCGTTGAGGCGGGCCGAAACGGCCGGGGCCTCGTAGATATCCTCGCAGCGGATCTCGAGGGCGGTGACCTTGTCCCCGATGCTCATGAACTCCTGGGCCAATTCGAGGGAGATGTAGGCCAATTGGGCGTCGTACTCGTACATCCCGGTGGAGACGACGCCGGTGATCTGCAGCTTCTCCATCTTGGGGGGGATCGGTGTCAGCGGGTCCCACTCTCCGGTGGGCATCACCAGCAGGACCTCGTTGCCGACGCCGACGCCCAGCTCGTAGGCCAGTTCCTTGCCCAGCACCACGCCGTGCCGCGGTGAATCACCGTCCAGAGCAATGTGGGGGATGTCGTCGCGGTGCGCCGGAGCAAAGGAAAACTCCCCTTCGACGGTCATGCCGGGCAGGCTGGTGATCCCGCCCTCCTGGTCGGGATCCACCCCGCGGAAGACCGCCCCCAGGGTGTTGCTTTTGTTGACCAGCATCCCCTCCATGTAGATCGCCGGCGCCGCCGCCGCCACGCCCTCGACGCCGCGGACGGTCTCCAGGGTCGACCGCCAGTCCTTCAGGGGACGGCGCATGTAGTTGATCACCGTCACGTGGGGATTGTTGGCGACGATCTTGGCCCGCAGGTTGACCTCGAAGCCCTCCATCACCGCCAGGACGATGATCAGGCTGGCCACGCCCAGGGCGATGCCGGCGACGCTGATCCAGGTGATCACGCGCAGAAAACCCTTGCGGCCCGAGCGCAAATAACGCAGGGCCACCCGGGACTCGAAGCGTCCCAGGCGGCCGACGGCCAGGATGGCGCCGCCGATGACCACCACGGCGCCCACCACCAGGGCGACGGTCAGCAAGGGGTTCAGGCTCTGGACGTCGGGGGTCACGGGTCGGCAAACCTCGGGGTTGTCTCGAACGGCTTATCGCGGGTTGAACGGAGCCGATGTCCGTTCCGGCGGCGCGCCGCGACCGGCTACGCCGGAACCGGCTCGACCGTTGCGCATCCGGAAGGTGCCCGCGCTTCTAGTCGTTCTCACTCGTCGGCGGAGCGGGATCGTAACCCGCGGCGCGCAGGCGTACGAGAAAAAATTCGCTGAAGCCGGCGGCCAGACCGAGGGCGCGCTTGGCCGCGGCGGCGCCGCCGACCTTGCGGCTGAGCTCCTCGAGCTCGACGGCGGGTTCGATCAGCGGATCACAGGTGATATCGATCTCCAGCAGCTCGTCGAGTAGGTGGGGCAGATCGCGGGTTGACGAGGGAACGTTCCCGCAGGCCGTCAGATAGGCCCGCATGGCCTGGAGTGCGGCTTCGTGACACAGGAGGCCGATCTCGGCGAAATCGATCTCTTCCCGGCTCTCGAGCAGATAACGAACCTCCATCAACCGCACCCGGGCCGACGTCAACAGCTCTTCCACCCGCTCGCGGTTCATGGCTCGCTCCTGGAAGGGTCAGCTCCGGGGACGCATCTGGGGGAACAGCAGCACGTCCTGGATGCTCGCAGCGTCGGTCAGCAACATGGCCAGGCGATCGACGCCGATCCCGAGGCCCGCCGTCGGCGGCATGCCGTACTCCAGGGCGCGCAGGAAATCCTCGTCGACGACGTTGGCTTCCTCGTCGCCGAGCTCCCGCTGGGCGGCCTGGGCCTCGAGGACCGCGCGCTGAATGTCGGGATCGTTCTGCTCGGTGAAGGCGTTGCCCAGCTCGAGACCGGCGGCGTGGGGTTCGAAGCGCTCGACGAGGCGCGGGTCTTCGGGCTTGCGTTTGGCCAGGGGGCTGATGTCGGCGGGGTAATCGACGACGAAGACGGGCTCCTCGAGCAGACCGTGCTCTTCGGCCAGCTCCTCGAAGGCCGTCATCACGATCTTGCCCGTCAGGGTATGTTCGGGGAACTCCCAACCGTATTCGGCGCAGATCTCCAGGGCGGCGGCGCGGTCCAGCTCCCCTGCGGGATCCAGCCCCAGGTCGACACCGGCGGCCGCGCGGATGCCCTCCAGCACCGGCAGCCGCTTGAACGGTTTACCGAAATCCAGGCTGCGGCCCTGGTACTCGACGACCTCGTCGCCGGTCAGCTCGAAGGCCAGGTGGCCCATCAGCGACTCGAACAGCCCCATCATGTTGGTGTAGTCCCAGTATGCGGCGTAGAGCTCGCACTGGGTGAACTCGGGATTGTGGGTCCGGTCGAGGCCCTCGTTGCGGAAGTCCTTGCCGATCTCGTAGACCCGATGCAGACCGCCGACGACCAGGCGCTTGAGGTACAACTCGTCGGCGATACGCAGGTAGAGGGTGGTGTCGAGTTTGTTATGGTGAGTGGTGAAGGGCGCCGCCGCGGCGCCGCCGTAAAGAGGCTGCAAGATCGGCGTCTCGACCTCGAGGAAGCCGCGCTCGTCGAGGAAGTCGCGCATCAGCCGCAACAGGCGGCTGCGCTGGGCGAAGCGCTCCCGACTCTCCGGATTGAGCAGCAGGTCGAGATACCGCTGACGGTAGCGGGTCTCGACGTCGGCCAGGGCGTCGTGACGCACGACGTTGCCCTCCTCGTCGACCTCCTCCTTGACCACGGGCAGGGGCCTGACGGCCTTGCTGAGCAGCTTCAAGCGCAGGACGCGCAGGGAGGGCTGTCCCGTGCGGGTGGTCATCGGTTTGCCGACGACCTGGAGGAAATCGCCCAGGTCGAGGAGCTTGACCAGACCGTAGAGGTTGTCGCCCAGGATGTCGTGCTTGAGGAACAACTGGATCTTGCCCGTGCCGTCGATCAGGTCGGCGAAGGTCACCTTGCCGTGGGAGCGCAGGGCCATCACCCGACCACAGAGCGTCACCTCGGCCTCGGTCGTCTCCAGAGCATTGAAGTCGTTGAGCACCCCGGCGATCTCGTGAACGTAACGGGCGCGTGCCGGATAGGGCTCGACGCCGCGACCGCGCAGCTCGTCAAGCTTGGTGCGGCGGTGGCGGATCTGATCCAGGGTTTCTTCCCGCCGTCCGTCGTGATTGTCGCTTGTGACCACGGTTACTCCCGTTCTGCGACTGTGAGACGTTACTGCTTGATATAACTATAGTTAACCGACTCCACCATGTCTCTTCGGTTGTGCCTATGCTACCATAGGGCCCCGATGCGGTCAACGACGGCGACCAACAGAGACTTGACCGGCGCCGTCCCGCCTGTTAGTAGTTGGATCGCCACCGGCGCCGGGCGACCCGCCCCGGCGCCCGCTCGAATTGCAGGTGAACCCGTGAAGCTCGACGTCACCGAGCGCAAGGTCGTGGCCCTGACAGCCGGGGCCCACTGGGTGACCCACGCCGCGATGCTGGCCCTGCCGGCCGCGGCCATCCTGTTCAAGACCCAGTTCCAGCTTAACGATTTCACCTACGGCCTGCTGGCCAACCTGAGCTTCCTGGGTTTCGGTCTGGGAGCCCTGCCCGCCGGCCTGCTGGTGGACCGCATCGGCCCGCGCAAGACCCTGCGGCTCTGTCTGGCGGGCATCGCCCTCGGCGCCGTCGTAACGGCGCTGTCCACGGAGCTGTGGTCGGTGATCGTCGGCACAACGCTGATGGGCCTGGCCGCCGGGCTCTACCACCCGGCGGGGCTGACCCTGATCAGCGCCAACCTGGCCCGGGACGCCCGGGGGATGGGCTACCACGGCATCGCCGGCTCCCTGGGGCTGAGCTCGGGTAACTTTATCGCCGCCGGGGTACTGGCGGCCTGGGGTTGGCCCGAGCTGTTCTGGCTCTACGCCGGACTCTGCGCCGTCGGCCTGGTCTACCAACTGGGCAGTGTCAGAAACATGGAGCTCAGCGAACCCCACACCACCGAAACCGAGGACGACGAGCCGCAACGTCCCCCCCTCGGCAAGGTGGCGCTGGCACTGATCGCCATGGCCCTACTGGGCTTCTCCTACCGGGGGATGGTCGTCTTCATGCCAATCTACTTCGGCGGCCAACTGCCCGTCGCCGGACTGACACCCGAGGTCGTCGGCAACCTGGCCACCGGCGTGGTGCTGATAGGCGGAGTGGCCGGGCAGTTCAGTGGCGGGATCATCGCCGAAAAACGCCTGCCGCTGCGCTCGGCGACCCTGCTGGCCGTACTGGCCGCGGCCTGCGCCCTGGCGGCGCGCTGGGTCGGCGGCTGGGGTACCCTCGCCGTCTCCGTACTGCTGGCCGCCGCCGTCTTCGCCACCCAGCCGATCACCAACGCCCTGATCGGTCGGCTGATGCCGGCCAAGCATCGCGGCAAAGGCTACGGCGTGGCCAGCGCCTTCAACTTCGGCTTCGGCTCCCTGGCCGCCAGCGCCGGCGGCGCACTGGCCGAAGCCACCAGCCTCGACAACCTGTTCCTGATGCTGGCCGCCAGCGCCCTGGCCGCCGCCCTGGTGATCTACCTCCTCAGACGCCGCGGCGGCGACGACTATGCCCGCCCGCGACGCAACACACCACGCGAGCCCCGCGACCGTTGAAAAACGCCGCCGGACACGGCAATTACCCTCGACACCGCCGCGCCGGAACTGGCACGGTTTTTGCATCTCGGCGACCGTTAGAGCGAGGATAACGGTTCGCCTCCGCAAAAACCGTGCCAGTTCCGGCGCTTGCAACTCGAGGATGCTCTAGTACTCCGGCGGCGTTTTTCAACGGTCGCGGGGCGGTGGTTACATGACGAACCGGACGGCGTCCGCCTTCCGGTTCGTTTGTTCAAAGCGTCACAGACACGGCGGTGACGGACAATCCCGCAACTAGTTGCGGTGGTCCCACCAGCTCAGAATCCACCAGCGCGGAGCGCCGTACCATTGATCGTGGCGCAGGGTGAGGAAATTGGCGTGGCCGTCGGCCTGGTAGGTGGTGTCCTCGAGGCGCAGCAGGAGATGGTAATCGACGCCGTCGACGGGCCATTCGTTTTCGGCGGAACCGGGTCCGGAGTAGTCGTCTTCGAAGTAGAGATCGAGGGTCAGGCCGTCGGCGGTCTCGAACATCCGCTCGGTCTGCTCGACCTCGGTTTCGTAACCCCAGCTTTGAGGCAGGCCGTGCTCGTAGACGTCGCCGGGGTCCAGATAGAAGGTGAAGTCATCGTCCAGCAGCCAGGAGTAACGCTCGGCGTCGCGCTGTTCGTAGCACCAGGCGATATTCTCGACGAGGTTGCGCGGCGCGGTCAGGGGCTGGTACTCGGGGGTACCTGGTTCTTTCTCCCCGGGGACGGTGAACAGGTCGCAGCCGCCTAACAGCAAGGCGACGAGGGCCAGCCAACCGATCGCCGATAATCTACGGTATCTCATCACGCTTTCCCGGTTGAGTGGTCATGGTATCATCAATATAGCACATTAGGCGGCGGCGCGCACGCTTGAAGTCGACGGACTTGGAGATATCCCGACCGTCGGGCTTCGGGTTCTCAGGGCTTCAGGCAGATGACCCGGCCGTCGTCGGCGCCCAGGTAGAGATGGTTCTCGGCGGCCAGCAGGTTGCTCAAGGGGAAGTCGGTATCGAAGCGTCGCAGCCGCTCGCCGCTGGCCGGATCCAGCTCGTAGAGGCTGTAAACCAGGGTCGGGGTGGCGATATCCTGGCCGGCCTCGCGGTACTGGGCCAAGACGGGATCGATGTAACCCCAGACTCCTTCGACCTCGCGCACGCCGACGGCGTAGAGGGCCTCACCGGAGTGGGCGAGGGAATCGATTCGCCCGGGGAAGGCCTTGCTCCAGATGACTTCGCCGTCGACGTTCACCGCGCTGAGCTGGTGGCGCTGACCTTCGTCAAGGTCCTGGCCCAAATAGATGGTTTCGCCGTGGGCGGATAGATTTCCGCCGTCGGTGGTCAGCTCGAGTTCGGCACGGATCCCGCCGGCGGCGTCGAGGATGATCAGCCGTCGATCGCTGATGACGGCCAGACCGCCGGCGAAACCGACGTGGGCGTCCAGCCGCTCGCCCGGGGGCTCCCAGCTCCAGCTCCGCCGCAGGTTTTCGGCTCGCAGGCGGTGGAGATCGTCGCCCTCCATATAGAGCGCTCCATCGGCGGTGAACAACCGGAAGGCCCGCCGGGGAACCAGCTTGACCTCGACCTGTCGGGTCAACTCCCCCGAGACCGGATCAATGATCGAGATCCGGGTGTCGGGCTCGACGTCACCGACAACCATCTCCAGGTTGACGCCCAGGTAGAGCCGGTCGTTCAGGTGGACCATGTTGTAGCGCTCGATGAAGTCGGGATCCCGGCTCCAGAGCTCCCGTCCCGTGGCGGCCTCCAGTTTGTGCAGGTCGGCGGGACCGTTGCCCGGGCTGTCGAAGGCGTAGACGGCGCCGTCGGCGACGAGGGGGTTGCCCTCGAGGGTGCTGGTCCAGAGCAGTTCGCCCGCCTGAGCGTCCAGGCAACGCAGGCCGCTCTGGTGGATTACGGCATGCAGCAGGCCCTCGTCGACGGTCAACAGGCGGGGTTTACCACCCTCGTTTCCTTCATAGACCCAGGCTACAACGTCGCTTTCCAGCAGGGGATCGGGCTCGAAGTCCCCACTGTCGACCTCTTCGGCGGCGGGTTCGACCACGGCCGGCGGTTCCTCTTCCTCGACGGTCTCCCCGCCGCCGCAGCCGGCGGACATCAATGCCGCGGCCGTCAGGATCAAGATGGTTTTCAGCGCGGACTTCATCGCCGCCTCCCGGGCTGTTGGCAACTCTAGAGTGCTGTCGGGCTTCATTACGTTAACGATAGCCGATGCGACCGTCGAAAGCAAGCCGCACCCCGGTGTGCTATCATTGTCCCGTTACCGACGATCAACCCCCCGGGAGGACACGATGACCGAGTTGACCCTCAAGCAGGCCCTCGAAATCGCCATCAAGAGCGAGAACCGGGCCAAGGAGCTCTACCTCAAGCTGCACGACAACGTCAATAACCTGATGATGCGCGACAAGCTCAAGTTCCTGGCCTCCGAGGAGCAGCGCCACCACGACCTGCTGACCGGCCTGTTCAAGGAGCAGATCGGCGGCGCCCCCGCCGAGCCCGATCCCGAGCTGCTGCCCAAGATGCGGATCGATGTCGACTTCGACGAGGCCGAGCTGACCGACCTCTGGCAGGCCGCCATGAACGCCGAAGAGGTCTCCGCCGAGCACTACGAGTCGCTCAGGGAGCGCGTCTCCGGCCGGGCCCAGGTGATGTTCAACTACCTGGCCAACGTCGAGCGCAGCCACTACTACCTGCTTAAGAGCGAGTACGACGTCATCGCCGAGATCGACGAGTACACCCGTATCGATGACGACCCCTTCGGGCTGAACATGATCAACCTGGGGCCGTAGGGTTTAGTATAGCAGAATACAAGAGGCGCATATTTATGCGCCTTTTGATGACTATAGTCTGTTGCTTTTTCTCTCTCTAGTTGCTAACATTTACAGTTAGTGATGTACTTACTTTTTAGTAAACAACAGATGATAAGGAGTTCATATGGATACCGAAACACGTTACGGAACAGAAGGTTGGAAAGAGTTTTTATCTAACAAGGATAGATTAGTTAATGCACTGAAGGAATCAATACGAGCTACACAATCACGTCCGACATCAACAGATAGAGGGCATACTGCTGAAGATAAGTTTAGGGAATTTTTAATAGATTTTTTACCAGATAAGTTTGGTGTTTGTAAAGGATTTATTCTACCACCTTATCCTACACGAAAAAACTATACTTTATATGAATATGATGTTATAATATATGATAAATACAACTCTCCATCATTGCTTGGAAAAGCAGACGAGCAAGGAAGGCGGCATATACCTTCTAATTTTGTGTATTGTGTTTTAGAAATTAAATCATCTTTTAATAAAAATTCTATAATATTAACATTTAATAAACTTCAAAAATTAGATAAGATACGTAATACATTACACCCAAATTTTGTATCTACTTCAGTATATTATAAGTTATTAGATAAGGATTTAGACTATTATAGTTTATTAGATATATATAATTCGCATATTATAGGCTCTCACTTTATCGGAAGTCTGATATTATATTGTCCTGCTATAGATAACGAATTGACTGGAAAAATTAGCATTAATTATTCTAGAAAAGAAAATAAGAGAATAATAAAGCCATTGGCTAAAAATATTGAGAATGGTAAATGGGCAACAAAAATAACGGAAGTTGAGGGACAGGAGCGGATAATGATAGGTTTTAGTATGAGGACAAATGAAAATGATGCGCGTATAATTAATGGTCCAGATAAATTAAATGTGTGTTTTGCCTATACTGTTTTTTCTGAATCCATTTATGTTGAAGACAATTATAAAAGTGCTTCATTAGCATGGTCTTATAATGAGTTCCCCATTTTTTTATTTGATTTAATACGAAGAATGGAGGGAACATACGATGGTAAAATACCTAGCTATCATTGTCTTAGCTTTCCTAAGGAATCCGATCCTGAGGAGTTTGATTTTCCTAGTGATGATGAATGAATTGGGGCGACCACACAGAAA
>WJLX01000147.1 GCA_014728225.1 Candidatus Coatesbacteria bacterium
ACAAGACTTGCCGTATGCGCCAACCTGTATATTATCTAGTAGGAAAAAAGAGATACGATTCCATCACGATTACTATGGAGGCTGTCATAAAGAAAACGGCCCTGCTGCTACTCATCGTCGCCGTCGGTCTCGTCCAAGCCGACGTTCTCTTCGAGGAGGATTTCGACTCGGGCGACCTCGACTCCTGGACCCTCGAACCCGGCGAGATCGGCCAGCGCTGGATCATCTCCAGCCAGCGCTACTACAACCCGGCCTACGGCGTTATCTGCGAGGAGGGCGACCAGCAGGACGAGCGCCTGATCTCCCCGCCCATCAACCTGACCGACAACTGCGAGTTAACCTTCCACTGGGCCGCCAGCTACACCTGGCTCGTCACGCCCCACAACAACGGCGATTATTCCCTTGAGATCCGCCAGGCCGGCGGTCCCGGCGCCTGGGTCTCCCGCTGGAACGAGGAACTCGTAGGCGTCTTCGAGAACTGGACCTGGTACGAAACCACCATCGCCATCGACGACTACTGGGAGGGCTTCGACGTCCAGTTCGCCTGGCGCCTGATCGGCGACAACGCCGCCGACGTCTGGCTGGATACGATCATCCTCACCGACGACGCCTCGACGGGCGTCGAGGAAACCTCCTTCGGACAGATCAACGCCCTGGGCCGCTAGGAACCACCACAGTGCAGTTGGGCGAATCGACGCCGGGTCGGCTGAAAAGTAAGCCGATCCGGCTGTTTACATAGTTCCAATAATGGACAAATCCCACCTGTCGACCAGGCGTCGCCGTTATCAGTCGCCGTTATCATAGGAGATATGGACAATAATCGGTCGATCATGGGTCAAACATGTGCCGAATAGTCGTCCCGACACGAACTATGCGGAATAATGAATAACATGCCTGATGGAATGAGCGGAGCGTCCTCGTTATTGGATGATAGAAGGCGTATTAGCACTTGTTAATGCGATGTATATCGTCATTATTATGTTTATGTCAAAATGATACTTGACATTATCTTGCCCTCAGGCTAGATTTATTGGTGATTTACCGTAAAAGGGCTCTACCGCATATTACTCCAGTACCGCACTTATTTCGGGAGGTTCCGATGAAACCCCGTGATGTTCTTGTTCTATTGTTATGCATAGTCCTGTCTGCGATCGCGGCCGACGCAGCCCCAACCGCTCAAACGCCCGAAGCCAAGCCCCGGCTGGCCGTAATCCCACTGGAGGCCGAAGGCGTCAGCGAGAACGACGCCGCCATCGCCACCCAGTACCTGACCACGGAGCTGATCCGCCGCGGCCGCTTCGAGGTCCTCGAGCGCGAGTACATAGCCGACATCATGGAGGAGCAGGCCCTGGCCCTGGTCTGCAACGACGTCGAGTGCGCCGTCGAGATCGGCAGGGTCCTGGCCGCCGAGAACGTCCTCGTCGGCTCGGTGCGCCGCTCCGGCTCCGATTATGTCGTCAACGTGCGGCTGATCGACGTCGAGCGGGGTCGGATCGTCGGCAGCACCACCGAGGAATGCGCCGCCCAGAGCGGCTACCTTTCCAGCCGCGCCGGTGAGATCGGCTCCCGGGTCTACCCCGACCGTATCGAGGCCGAGAACGATAACGGCTGGTTGTGGTGGACCCTGGGCGGAGTGGCCGCCGTCGGCGCCGGCACGGCCGTCTACCTGCTGGCCGGGGATGACGCAGGTGAGCACGATCCCCTGCCCGACTGGCCCGACCACCCGTGAGACCGGGCGAATATCGTACTGTGAACCTTACTTACACCTGCCGACGAGGGGTTATCATGCGTAAGCTCATCATTTGTTTGCTGTTGATCGCGGCGGGCGTCGGGGCGGAGTCAGCCGAGCAGACCGACTGGTCCGGCGGCCCCGGCGTAACGGGTCCGGTCACCGACTGGGGCGACGCCTTCTACACTTCCAGCGATGTCGACTGGTCCAGCCGGGCCGGCTCGCTGTTGCTGGAGGCCGTCCTGCTGGACGCCCCGGAGAAGAACACCATCACCGGCGAAATCACCTACGCCTTCCGCACCTGCTGCGCCGACCTCGACCAGGACGGTGATGTCGACGTGCTGCTGATCACCGATTACACCGAAACCGACAGCGACGAGGTCTCCTGGTGGGAGAACCTCGACGGCGCCGGGACCTCGTGGGAGCAGCACGTGCTGACCTCAACCTTCCCCGACGCCCAGGACATCAACTGCGGCGACATCGACGGCGATGATGACCTGGATATCCTGACCACGGGCTGGGAGTCCTCGTATCTAAGCTGGTGGGAGAACGTCGACCTGGGGACCGGTGACTGGGTCGAGCACGTCATCGATCTCGACGGCGACCCCGTAGTCAACCCCATCGGCGCCGATCTGGTTTATCTGGACACCGACGGCGACCTGGACATCGTGCTCAGCGATCTGGCACACGGCAACAGCAACGTCATGTTCATCGAGAACGATGATTACGGCGAGGATTGGCTCAAGAACACCATCGATGGTTGGTACAACTCGCCCTGGTACCCCAGGGCGGGCGATCTGGACGACGACGGTTACCCCGATCTGGCCGCCTGCAGCATCGGTTATGACGATGTGTACTGGTGGAGGAACGAGGACGGCTACGGCAACTTCGGCGCCCGCCAGACCATCTCCGACGGTGAGCTGGACGATCCCAAGCAGATCGAGCTGGCCGACCTGGACGACGATGATGATCTCGACGTCATCGTCTGCTCGCCCGAAGACGGTGTCTTCTGGTGGGCCAACGACGGCAGCGGCGGCGGCTGGGCGATGACCACGATCAGCGAGGTCTATGGTTCGCGCAGCCTGGAGGCCCTTGACGTCGACGCAGATGAAGACATCGACCTGCTGTTCTCCACCGAGGGCGGCGTGATCCTCTGGTTCGAGAACGCCGACGGCGTCGGCGGGTCCTGGAACGAGCACACCGTAGACGACTTCGTGCCCAACTGTCGCTGGGCCGAGGGCGCCGACATCAACGACGACGGTCACCCCGACGTGGTCAGCGCCTGCAAGACCGAGGACTCGCTCTACTGGTGGCAGTTGACGGGCTTTCAATCCGGCGCTCTGACCTCGTCGATCCTGGACACCGGTTTCGAGACCGCCTTCAGCTACGGCCTGCTGATCTGGGAGAGCGAGCTGCCCGCCGATTGCGGCCTGGCTTTCCGGGTCAGATCGGGCGACGACCATACCGACCTGGGCGACTGGTCGGATCCGATCAGCACCAGCGGCACCGATCTGAGCGGTTACCTGGCCCAGGCGGGGCGCTATTTCCAGTACCGTCTCGAAGCGCTTTCCGTCGATCCCAACCAGACACCGCGGCTCGATTCCCTCGAGATTACCTACGGCGCCGATGAGGTACCGCCGCAGATCGATCACCAGCAGATTACCAGTGCCGACCTGGACAGCGCCCTGGCCGTCGAGGCCGAGATCAGCGACAACAACGAGATCGCCCTGGCCCGGGTCTTCTACCGCCGCGGCGGTGACGTCGAGTTCAGCTACACCGATCTGAAGCCCGACTCCGGCGACACCTACAGCGCCAGCATCCCGGAGGCTTTCGTCACCGAGCGCGGGCTCGACTACTACCTCTGGGCCTCCGACGGCATCAACACCGTCACCCTGCCCGCCGACGGCCCCGACGAGCCCTTCAATGTGGCCGTCGAGTACGCGGGCGAGGGTATCGACCCCGGCGCACCCCAGCACGCCGGGAACACCGTGGCCGACTACCGCCTGTTCAGTGTGCCGACCGATTACGGTGCCGACGGCGGCTCACCGGCCGACGTCCTCGAGGACGATCTGGGCGCCTACGACGACGAGCAGTGGCGCCTGGCCCGCTACCAGGCCGGCGGCTTCGTCGAGTATACCCAGGGCTCGATCGAATACTTCAAGCCCGGCCGGGCCTACTGGCTGATTGTCGCCGCGCAAGGGATACTGCTGGACTCGGGAGCGGGCAGCAGCCCGGATTGCAGCGAGCCCTACGGCGTGGCCCTCGAGCCGGGCTGGAACCAGTTGGCCTGCCCGTTCTGCTTCAGCGTGGGCTGGCAGGAGGTGCTGGACTGCGCCGCGAACTCCGCCATCGCCGCCGACCTCGAACCCCCGGTGGCCTACGACGGCGACTTCGTTTACGAGCAGGCGGCCCTGACGCCCTGGACGGGTTACTGGGTCAACTACAACGGCCCGGCGGCGACGACGCTCTACGTCCCGCCCGTCGAGTACCAGCCCGAGGACACGGGGAACGCCGGTCCGCCATTCCTGCGCCCGCTCGCCGAAACGGCGGCCCCGGCGCGGCTCCTGGGCAGCCTGCCGCAGCCCTGGGTCAGCCGGGCGCCGGAGACCACGGACCGGCCGCGCTCGACGATCTCCGGCACCGTCGGTAGTTCGACGCCCGCCGCCCCGACGGTGGGCTCCCCGGGCGATCGTACCTCGGGTTCGCGGCCGACGGACGTTACGACAACGCCGGTCGCCTCGTTCGTCGATTCCGGCGCCGAGCCCTGGTTGCTTGAGCTGCGGCTGGATTCCGGCGGCCTGGTCGACGGCTGGAACCGCCTCGGCGTAGTCGTCGGCGCCGAACGTTACTGGGACGAGCACGAGCGCCACGAGCCGCCCCACCTGGCCGGGGCGCCGCGCTTGAGCTTCGTCCACGAAGATTGGCCCAGCCGCCGCGGCGTCTACGCTACCGACCTGCGGGCCGCGGTCGGCGAGGGGGCCGAGTTCGTCCTCGAAGTGACCCCCGCCGCCGGCGCCGACGAGGCCCTGTTCAGTTGGCGCAGCCTGGAGGAGCCGCCGCCGAGCCTCGAGGCCGCCCTCTACGATCCGGCGGTGGGTTGCTGGCTCGAGCTCGACGGGGCCGGAGATTACCGTCTCGAGCTGCTGCCCCGCGAGGACGCTCGGACGCTGAGGATCTACGTCGGTCCGTGCGGCTGGCTGGACGAACAACGGCCTGAAGCGCCGCGCCGGGCCTACCTGCTGCAGAGCTACCCCAACCCGGCGGCGGACGAGCTGACTATTCGCTTTGGTCTCGACGAGGCCGGACCCGTGGAGTTGGCCGTCTACGACCTGGCCGGACGGCGCGTGGTCACCCTGCTGGACGAAACCCTGCCGGCCGGTGAGCGGGCCGTTCGCTGGGATGGTTGCGACAACGCCGGTCGCGCCGTGGCCGACGGTGTCTACCTCTACCTGCTGCGCAGCGGTGCGGAGGCCCTGACCCGCCGGCTGGTGATCAGCCGCTGACGGCGTTATTCACTTGAGATGCGACGACGGGAGGGGCCGCGCGGCTCCTCCCGTTCTTCGCGTAAGGGTCTTGCCGTTTCGTACGCAGCGGCGTCACGCTTCTTGCAGGCCGCGGCGCGCTGCCGCGCCCCGCGGCGCAAGAACCGCGCCGCCGCCTCCCGTTCCGGCGCTCCGTAAGCCCGCCCGGCGGGCGATTGATGCTGCTGAGCTGGCAAGCCGAGCTGACGAGACCGGAAAAGGCTTGCCTAGGATTGTAAAAAAACGCGCCAAGTTAGAGTGTTATTGTTCTTCACCGGATCATTAACGAGTCGAAGAGTTAAGGCGACAAAGCGACGAGGAGACGCTGATGCGGGCGCCGCAATCCAGAGTGTTGTTTTCCCTCGTTATCCTGAGCGGTCTGACTCTGGCGGCGGCTTGCGACAGCGCAACGGGGAGCGGTGAAGACGGCGATGGCGACGGGACGCCCCCCGACGCCCCGCTGCCGCTTTCTCCGGAGGACGGCGCCGTCGACGTCGAACTCCGGCCCCTGTTCAGGTGGAGTTACGAGCCCGACGAGAACCGCGGGGACAGCCGTCCGCATCGCGAGCGCCCCGCGGCTCCCTCCGCCACGCGGGATGCTGAAGCAGCTACGCCGGCGCAGGCCGGGGCAGAGCAACCATCGGCGACGGTCCCGGCGCCGCCATCAGCGACGACGGTCACCTCCACCTGCGAGCCGGCGACCAGCTTCACCCTGCAGGTCGACGATGATCCCACTTTTGCTGATCCCGAGATCGACGAGAGCGGGATCCTTGGACCGAGTTTCAAACCCTCTTCGGAATTAGAGTGCAGTACCGAATATTATTGGCGTGTCAAGGTTTTACGTAGAATCGGGGGGTCAGCGACTGGTCGGAAGTCTGGAGCTTCACCACCCTGGAAAACACATACACCTGGCAGATTCAGACGGTGGACTCGGCTCAGGATGTCGGGCCTTGGAACTCATTAGCCATCGATAATTCCCATTACCCTCATATTTCGTATTACGACGCGATCGACGGCGACCTCGAGTACGCCGTCTGGAACGGTTCCGACTGGGATATCGAGACGGTGGACTCGAAGGGAGATGTCGGACAATGCAACTCCCTGGCCTTGAACCACTCTGCTGAACCGCGTATATCCTACATCGATGTAGACGAGGGCTCGTTAAAGTTCGCCGAATGGTTTAGTTCCGGTTGGAGAACCCAGACCGTTGACTCCAGGGATGAATACGGTAATTGCACTTCTCTGGCGCTGGATGACGCTGGTAAACCACATATTACCTATAGTGATCTTTCCTGGTGTAACCTTATGTACGTGGTCAGGAAAAGCTCGAGCTGGTATTTCGCAATAGTGGATACTCAGATTACTACGACCAACAACTCGCTGGTCTTGGATGGCTCCGACTACCCCCACATCGCCTATAACGATTACTATGGACAAGAGCTTCATTACGCCTGCTGGAACGCTGACGGTTGGGACATCGAAACCGTTGGAACGGTTGATTTCGTCGGAGAGCATGTCTCGTTGGCGTTGGACAATGCCGGCAACCCGCACATAGCATATTATTCAAAAAGCTATACCGCCCTCAAGCTCATTCGCTGGACCGGTACACGCTGGGAGGGCGAAATCGTCGACGGGCCGGGACAGGTTGGTGAGTATAACTCCCTGGCGCTGGATGATTCCGGTAATCCGCATATCTCCTATTATGATGTTACAGAGGGTGATCTCAAGTACGCCGCCTGGAATGGTTCCAACTGGGAGATCGAGACGGTGGACTCCGACGGCGACGTCGGCAAGTATACCTCCCTGGCGCTGGACCCCAAGGGTAACCCGCGTATCTCGTATTACGACTCGGGAAATTATGACCTCAAGTACGCCCGGCGCTACTAGTGTTTGTTACGATTCATTATTAAACGGGCGGGGCTCGTCGGCCCCGCCCGTTATCATCGCTTCAGACTGTACTTCCAAGGTTCGTGTACGCCTACTCCCAGTCCAGCAGGCGCTTGTCGCCCTCCAGCTTGCGCAGCGGGGCGATGTCCTGGCTGACCTCGATCACTCCGCGATACCCGCCGGCGTCGTCGCGCAGGGCGAAGTAGCGGATGTGGACGTACTTGTCGTCTAAGTGGATGTAGAACTCGGCGACGTCGCGCTCGCCGGACTTGAAGGCCGCGACGATCTTCTCCACCATGTGGACGGACTTGGGCGGGTGGCAGTTGGTCACCCGGCGGCCGATGATCCCCGGGGAGCGGGGGAAGATGCGGTCGTCGGTGGCCGTGTAGTAGCGCACCTCGTCGTGCTCGTCGACGAAGGTGACGTCGAAGGGCAGGTGGCGCAGCAGCAGGTCGAGCTGTTCGGTGGTCAGTTCGCCGGTGGTCAGCTTGTGCATCGATCCCTCCCGGGGTTGGCTCGTGCTCATGTCTGTTTGATCCTCGGCGCCGTCCAGGGCGACGGGGGTGTGCCAGGCGTAGCCGATCTCGGCGCCGCCGGCGCGGATCCGGCGCCAGTCGTCGCCGTCGAGGTGCTCGAGGGCCAGGGGCAAGAGCACCCGCTCCTCCTTCTCGATCATCCCCCGTGCCTTGTCGAGGTAGGCCCGTCCGGCCTCGAGCAGCTCCCCGGGCTCCCCGTCGATTAAAGCCCGGCGGGTTTGCCGGTAGAGTCCGCGGACCTCGTCGTGGACGCCCCACATCACCTGGGTCGGCCCGGAGAGGTCGTGCCGCTCGAGGTAGGGGAAGAGCTGGTTCTCCTTGCGCCGGTAGTGCAGCTCGAGGCGGCCCAGGTCTTCGAGCAGCGCCGCCGCCGCGTCGCGCCCCTCCTCCAGGGCGGTGGGCGAAGCGGCCGTTCGTGCGAGCAGTGCTTCGAGTTTCGCCAGACGCTGCTCCAGCAGGCGGTTCTCCACCTGCAGGATACGGGCGGGGTGGCCGGGCTCCAGCTCGAGAAGCTCCGCGCTTCGCAGCCCCCGGCGGAACAGGCGAACATGGACGTCGCAGAGACGCTGGACCTCGCTCGGCGGTAGGCCCTCGTCGATCAGCTCGCGCTCGACGGCGCCGATCTCGGCGGCCCCGGCCCCGGCCAGCAGGGCGCCGAACTCGTCCTCCAGCTCGGCGGGCTCGGCCCCGGCGTGCAGCCGCCGGATGACCTCCTTGAGCCGCTGTTTCCGCGCTTGACGCTCCCGATCCTCGCTCAACAGCTTCGCCCCCTTCATAGCTTATTAGATCTTTATAATACTACTACGCGGCCGCGGTAGTGTAAAGAAAACCGCCGGAGCTTGCCCGACAGGTAAAATGGGGTTATTATTATACCGTAACCAAAACGTAAGGGGGGATTGTCATGTTAGTGAAGCTCAAGCGCAGAAAACGCCCGCCTTCCGGCAACGTAAGCAAACCGTCGATCGGGCGGAGGCGCCTCCCGGCCCCGGCGCTAATCCTGGCGCTGGTCCCGGCGCTGTTGCTCTCGGCCTGCGAGCCCAACACCGGTGGCGCCGACGACGGCCTGCGCGACGACGATCCCCCGCCGGCCTGGCGCACCGAAACCGTCGACGGCTTCGGCAACGACTACGTCGGCCGCTCCTCCTCCCTGGCCGTCGACGCCGACGGCGTGCTCCACGTTGCCTACTACGACACGGTCTGGGGCGACCTGAAATACGCCCGCGGCACCAGCGGCGATTGGTCGATCGAGATCGTCGATGCCGCGGGCAATACCGGCTGGTATCCCGCCCTGGAGCTGGACTCCGCCGGCGCGCCCCACGTCGTCTACTACGACGAAACCGACCGCGAGCTGCGCTACGCCCGTCGCGCCGTCGACGGCTGGCTGCGGGAGACGATCTGCGACATCCTCGTAATCGAGCCCGAGGCCGCCCTGGCACTTGACGGCGCCGACCGGCCCCGGCTCATCTTCTGTGATCACTACGCCCTTGCCGTGCGCAGTGCCGTGCGCGAGAACGGAGTCTGGAGTTTCGAGACCGTCGAGGAGGAGATGAACATTGGCAACGGGATCTGCCTGGCCTTCGATAACGAAGACACCGCTCACGCCTGCTACGTCGACGGCATCATCTACGAGCTGCACTACGCCCGACGCGCAGACGACGGCTGGAGCCTCGAGAACGTCGCCGGCGATGACAACATTAGCTGGTTCCCGGCGCTGGAGCTGGACTCCCGGGGACGGCCCGTCATCGCCTACGCCAATTCGACCACCGGAGCACTTCGCTACGCCCGCCGTCTCAGTGACGGCTGGCATCACGAGGACATCGACACCGACGACGGCGACTACCCCGGCCTGGCCCTCGACGGCGCCGACGGCGCCTATGTCTCCTACTATGCCCGCGACACCAACCACCTGCGCTGCGCCCGGCGGGACGGCGCCGGCTGGGAGACCCGCATCGTGGACACCGTCGGTTGGGTGGGCTACTATACCTCGATCGTCCTCGATCCCGCCGGAACGCCACACATCATCTACCACGATCGGGACGCCGGCACCCTGCAGCACGCCTGGCTGGAGTAGCCGAAAGCAAAAATCCACCCCGGGCGGGAGCCGCCAACGGCGCCCGCCCGGGTTAACAACACGGCGGCCCCGGAAAACGGCCTGCTGAAGATTCCCCAGCCAAACCCGCCGGCTAACGAGCCGGAACCGGCACGGTTTTTGCGGAGGCCGACCGTTAACATTCGTCCTAACGGTCGCCGAGATGCAAAAACCGTGCCGGTTCCGGCGGCGCGGGGTCGGCAATCGGTTGAGCTTCGCCGACGGCCGTTTTCCGGGGCCGCCGCCGACGCTGCTAATGTCCTCGACTAGGTTTCACCGTCGTCGTGCTCGCGGGAGCGGGCGGCGGTCTCGGGGAATTCGACCTCGCGCTCGTGCTGGTGGCCGCAGGTGGGGCAGGATTCGAGGTGTTCGAACAGGTGGCCGAGCTTCTCGCGCTTGGTCTTCAGATAGTGCAGGTTCTCATCGGTGGGATCGACCTCGATGGGTACCCGCTCGACGATCTCGAGGCCGTAGCCCTCGAGGGCCACGATCTTGCGCGGGTTGTTGGTCATCAGCTTGAGCTTGCGCAGGCCGAGCTCGTAGAGGATCTGGGCGCCGATGCCGTAGTTGCGCAGATCAACGGGGAAGCCGAGCTCGAGGTTGGCCTCGACGGTGTCGCGGCCCTGATCCTGCAGGGCGTAGGCCCGGATCTTGTTGACCAGGCCGATGCCCCGGCCCTCCTGGCGCAGGTAGAGCAGCACGCCGCGGCCTTCGGCGGCGACGGCCTGCAGGGCGACGTCGAGCTGGGGGCCGCAGTCGCAGCGCAGGCTGTGGAAGGTGTCGCCGGTCAGGCACTCGGAGTGGACGCGGACCAGGACGGGCGCGCCGTCGGTAATCTCGCCCATGGTCAGGGCGACGTGGTACTCGTCGGAGACGGTGGACTGGAAGGCGTGGATATCGAAGCGGCCGAAGATGGTCGGCAGTTCGGCCCGGGCGGCCTCCTCGACCAGGACCTCGGTCTGGCGGCGGTACTCGATCAGGTCGGCGATCGAGATTTTTTTTACCCCCCACTCTTTACTGTATTCGTCAAGCTGGGGTTGGCGGGCCACGCTGCCGTCGGGGTTGAGGACCTCGATCAGTACGCCGGTGGGTTGCAGTCCGGCCAGCCGGCAGAGGTCGACGGTGGCTTCGGTGTGTCCGGCGCGGACCAGCACGCCGCCGTCCCGGGCGCGCAGGGGGTTGATGTGGCCGGGGCGGGCGAAGTCGTCGGGACCGACGGCGGGATCGGCCAGGGCGCGGATGGTCGCGGCCCGTTCATCAGCGGAGATGCCCGTGGTCAGGCCCCGTTTGTAATCCACGGTGACGGTGAAGGGGGTCCCGAGGGGGGCGGTGTTGTCGTCGGGGGCGACCATCATCTCCAGCCGCAGCTCGTGGGAGCGGGTGGCGGTCATCGGCGCGCAGAGCATGCCCCGGCCGTGGGAGAGCATGAAGTTGACGTCGTCGGCGCGACAGTGTTCTGCGGCCATGATCAGATCGCCTTCGTTCTCGCGATCCTCGTCGTCGACGACGATGATCATCTCGCCGTTCTTGACGGCCTCGAGGGCCTCCTCGATGGCGTCGAAAGGCACGGGGTCTCCTTTGGTTGGCACGTCGGGCGGATTATAGTCCGCCGCGGCGGCTTACTCAAGCCCGCCGACGGCGGGCAGCGAGCGCAGCTCCGGGGGGATCGGCAGGGCGGGATCGAGCTCCCGGGCGGCCTCGAGGTGCTCGGCGGCTTCTACGGGACGTTCGAGCAGCAGACTGAGCCGGGCCAGGCTGAGCCGGGCGCCGGCGTCGAGGGGCGCCCGATGGACACGCTCGAGCCAGAGCTCGTAGGCGGCCCGGTAGCGACCGGAAAGCTCGTAGACCATGGCCAGCAGACCGGCGGCGGCGCCGTTGTCCGTGGCCAGCTCCCGGGCCGTGACGGCGTACTCCTCGGCCGTGGCGAGGGCGTCCTCCGCCGCGGAGGAGTCGCCTCGTTCCCGGGCCGCCAGGGCGTCCTCGAGGGCCAGCCGCCCCAGGCCGATCCGGGGTTGGACCAGACGGGGGTTGAGCTCGAGGGCCCGTTGGTAGAGCGACCGGCCCGAGTCGCGTTTGCCCAGGGCCAGCTTGAGGGCGGCCAGGTCGACCAGGGCGGGGGCGTGGGCGGGATACAGCTCGACGGAACGCTCGAGGACGGCCTCGGCCTCCTCGAACCGACCGAGCCTGCGCAGGTTGAAGGCCAGGGGTCCGAGGACCCGGGCCCGCTCGTCGCCGGACTCGACGGCCCGCCGCCACTCCAGCAGGGCGTGGTCGTGGAGGTCGTTGCGCTCGAAGTCGGCGGCGGCGTCGGCGGCGGCCAGAGCCTGCGGGTTGGCCGGCAGCCCGTCGAAGTCGAGGACCTCGCCGCCGTCACCCAGCCGTCCGGCGATCACCAGCAGTACGGTCAGGGCCCAGACACCGCCCAGGCGGCGCGGTTCAACCCGGCGCGACAGCAGCAGAGCGGTCAGACCGACGCCCAGGGCGACCAGGGCGACCCGGCTCCAGAGGGCCGTGGTCAACAGGGCGGCTGCGGCCAGCCCCAGCCCGGGCAGCAGCGCCGTCAACCACCGGCGCAGGCCCGCCGGCAACGATGAACCTAACAGCGCCTCGTCGCGCCGTTCCAGGAGCCAGCTGCCCAGTACGCCGATCAGCAGTGTTCCGCTGAACAGCCCGGCGGGCAGGGCCGTGGTCACCGCGCCGCCGATGAAGACCGCCAGCCCGACGGCCAGGGCGGCCAGCAGCGAGGCGCCGACGAACAGTCCGGACAGCGGCCAGAGCCGGTGCAGGTTCAACGGCCGCAGATTGAGGAAGGCCTGCAGGGCGGCGAAGACGGCCAGCGCGCCCAGCAGGTAATAGTTGACCGTTCCGGCGTAGCCCACGGCCAGCAGCAGGCAGACGGCTCCGGTGTTGCGGCGCTCGCGCCGGGTCAGCGCCGCCGGGTCGGCGGGATCGTCGTCGGTGGGTTTGCTCCCCGCGGCGTCCCCGGGCAACAGCAGACGCAGACCCAGGGCGGCGTGGAAGACGGCCAGCACTCCGCCCAGCACCGCCATCCAGTCCAGGGGGTTGCTCAGCGGCGCCCCGACGGCTACAGCCCGGTAGCCCAGCCAGGTGCCCAGTCCGGCGACCAGGGCGTAGCCGCCGGTCTGCCAACGGAACGCCCAACGCGCCAGGCGTCCCAGCTTGCGCCGGTTGTAGACCAGCAGCCAGAGCGCCAGCAGCGGCGTCAGGTACAACAGGTCGAACAGGGCCGTCGAGTAGTCGGACAGGTCCAACCAGGGCCGCAGGGCCAGCCCCCGGCTGCCGAACAGCACGGCCACGTTGGGGATCGTCGAGCCGCAGGCCCGCAGCAGTTGATGGAACAGGTAGGGCAGGCTGAAGACGCTGACCATCACCATGAAGATGACGGGGACGCTGACCAGGGCGAGCCAGACCTTGCGTCGCTTGAGATAGATGTAGTAGGCGCCGAGGACGACGCCGACGGCGGCCTCGATACGCACCCCGGCCGTGGCCCCGGGAAAGCTGACCGTGGGGTTGAAGTAGTTGGCCACGCTCCACCAGAAGCGCCCCGGCTGGATGGGGAAGTAGCTGATCTTGGCCCCGGCGTTACCCATGATTATCTCGAGCAGGGGCGGCAGGATGGTCAGCGTCCAGGCCAGCACCAGCAGGCGGGTCGTCTTCTCCACCCGTTCCCCGGAGAGGACCGCCAGCACCAGGGGGATCAGCACGATCCCCGGCAGGTAGGCCAGGGGAAAGTGGACGAAGTAGGCCGCTGGATAGTAGAGTTGACTCCCCGCCGCCAACGCCTCGAGAATGTTGCGCAGGGCGAAGGTCCCCCCGAGGATGACGAGGAGCTTGCCCAGGCCCAGCTCCGAATCCTCGAAGTAGGCCAGTAGGCGCAGCACCAGGCCCTCGAGGCGAGCGTAGAGCCGGCCGGGCAGGCTGCGGCGGGAAACGTTTCGCTCGGTCATGACGTATCCGGGTTTGATGTGCTGCTGTGCCGGTTTACCGCCCCGGCGGGATAAGTCGGCTGATTATAACATTTACCCGGCCGGGCGTCGGCCCCGGCCGGGCGAACCAGGGAGTGACTGTGAACAAGGCCCTTTGGCTGACGCTCGCGAGTTTGTTACTGGTCGGCGGCGCCGTCGCCGAGGAAACCCCCGTCGCCGCCGAGGTTCCCGCCTCCGGCCAAGACGCCTTCCTCGTCCTGTTGCTCTCCACCGGCGACGACGAGGCCTTCGATCGGTGGAACACCCTCGAGGGC
>WJLX01000148.1 GCA_014728225.1 Candidatus Coatesbacteria bacterium
GGTTTCAGGGTGGGGTCGACGGCGACCTTGGGGAACGGCCGGGGGCACGGAGCAAACTTGCGGTTCGCCGGCGGCGGGAGCGGTGCTCGATGCAGGTTGCCTGCGAAGGATCCCGGCCCGGTGGGCTGCAGGGCCGACGCTAGAATGACCACTCCCGGACTCGATGAAAGATCCCGGCCCGGTGGGCTGCAGGAGCAGCGGCCTGTTACGCAACCGTTAGTATAGCCGGAAAGAATGCGGGTTTCCAGGTCGCGGGCGCGGGTTTATCGGCCCGCGGCGGTGGGTTCGGCCGGGCGGGCGGGTCCGTCGCCGAAGCGCTCGGGAGGACTACAGCAGCGGCTCCAGGCGCCGGGTGACCTCGCCGGCCAGCTCGGCCAGGCGCAGGTCGCCGGCGGGCGACTCGGCGCCCTCGACGAGGTAATTGAGAAAGATCGAGCCGTGGTGCAGCAGGGCCGTGGCCAGCAGGGCGGCCTCGTCGGAGCCGGCCCCGGACTCCCGGGCGCGCTCCAGGCGCAGTACCAGGGTGCCGAAGGGCTCGACGCCGTAGTCGGCGCATTCCAGCCAGTTCTGTTCGAGGGCGGACAGGTGCATCAGCACCAGGGAGCTCTGGAAGGGCTTCTCGGCGGCGCGCGCAGCGGCCAGTTCGCCCAAGGCGGTGCGGGTCTCGACGGACAGGCTGCGGGCCAGCTCGATCACCCGCTCGGTCAGCGGCTCGAGGGGGTTGAAGGTCAACAGGCGCCAGGCCGTCTCGGCGGCTACGCCGTGGGCCAGCTCGTCGACGGGCAGGTGCAGGACGACGGTCGTCAACAGGTCGTCGGTCAGCTCCCCGGGCCCCAGGCGTTCCAGCAGACGACGGGCCAGGAAGGCGTTGCCGTGGAGGTAGAAGGCGGCGGAGAGCAGCCCCCGGTATTCGACGTCCGTGGTATCGGCGTAGGCGTCGATCAGCGGCTGCCAGGCCGGATCGCCGATGCGCGACAGGGTGAAGACCACATCGGCGACGTACTCGGTCTGCGGGTTCAGGTGTTCGGCGAGGGGCGGCACCGCCGGGGCGCCGATGCCGATCAGCACCTCGGCGGCGGCCTGGGAGCGGTCATCGTCGTCGCCCAGCAAGGGTTCGAGGAGGCGGCGGGCCGCCGGTTCACCCATCCGCTCCAGCAGGCGGGAGACCGCCCCCCGGTCGGCGGGATCGTCGAAGGCCGGCAGCAGGACGTCGAGGGCCTCACCGCCCCCGGCGACGAGTTCATCACCGGCCTCGGCGGCCTCTTCACCCCCGGCCAGGTAGAGCTCGAGCAGCTCCGCCGGCTCGCGGGAACAGCCGCAGAAAAGCAGGAGCAGCAGGGGCAGAAACTTGACTGCGAAGCCTGGGGTGGTTAATCTCATCACGACACCAACCCGTTTCGAGCGGGGGGGCGGGGGCAAAGGGCGGTCGGCGGTCGGTTAATCCGCCGCGGATACCGTCCGGCTCCAACTCCACCGGGAAGGACAACCGTGCGTATCAAGAGCCTGATGAATTCCAAGAAGGTCGTCGCCGGCGACGGCACCCACCTGCGCGAGCTGATCAACGCCCACAACGACGAGGGCTTCGCCGGACGCTACAGCCTGGCCGAGGCCATCCTGCTGCCCGGCAAGGCCTCCAAGCGTCACCGCCTGACCTCCAGCGAGCTGTACTACGTGGTGGCGGGGGCGGCGATCATGCACATCGACGACGAGACGGCGCGGATCGAGGAAGGCGACTGCGTCGACATCCCGCCGGGGGCGATCCAGTGGGTGGACAACCGCGAGGGTTCCGAGCCCTTCGTCTACCTCTGCATCGTCGACCCGGCCTGGCGCCCCGAAGACGAGGAGATTCTGGAGTAGCGCCCATCGCCGTCACTCCCCCGCTTCGCCGCTGCGTGCGTTTGTCGCCGTGCGCGGTCGGGGGTTCTCACCGCCCCGGCCGGCGCCGTCACGGTTTTTGCAGCGCTCCGCCGTCCGCCGGGGGCGTCCGGCGGAGGCAAAAACCGCGCCGGCGCCTCCCGTCGGGCAACGCGGGGTATGCCTCTAATCCATTCGACGAGCGAGCGGTTACGGTTCCGCTCGCAACTCTGAGCAACACAGCGCCCGCGGCCGTCCGTCTGTCCCTGTGGCTGGTGCGGACGGCCAGTCCTGCGTAACCGGTTCCTTGCTTGCCACCAGCGACTTGATCAGCTGCTTCGGCGGTGGGAAAATACACTACACCAAGCCGAAAGGGTTACGGTATCACCCAGGCTTCAGGACCATTGCGCTCGGAGTAGATACCGCCGTCGCAAATCGCCGCGAAGGCAGCTAGAGGTCCGCGGGAGCCTCGGCTCAACTGACGGCTGGTGACAGTGGCCGAGGATCCGTTTCAACTGCTTGGTACAACATGATGTGGGATTTGACGATCCCCGATGAGCTGTCGGGTACCGGGCGGTGGAGCGGGCAGCCCCGGGTTGCCGCAATCAGTTCCACGACATTACGCGATTCGAGACCCGGCACAACCCCACGTGACAATGTGCACGAATTGGTATCTTCCAGCCGCCGTTCTCACTCAGTCTACGTTAAAATGTTCCGTTGGCGTTGAGTGATTCCCTTGTTTGATTCCAGTGAAGCCTACCAGCCCTAGCCGCTGTCCCTATCCGCTGTTCAGCTTTGGCGTCGATCCCTAGTCGAACGGCCCCTCTCGCTCTCCCAGTCGCTCTCCCAGCACGTCGCCCCAGCGGGGGCGGCGTTTTATCGTCGGGCGCTCGGGGATGCTCAGCTCGGCCTGGACGTCGTCGGCGGGTTTGCCGCGGTGCCAGACGGGCCAGGTGACCAGGCTGAACTTGCCGTCGTAGTCCTCGCAGATCGCGGTGTAGGACTCGACCCAGTCGCCGGTGTTGAGGTACTCGACGCCGCGGAGGCGCTTGAGGGCGGGGATGTGGATGTGGCCGCAGATGACGCCGTCGTAGCCCCGTTCCCGGGCGGCGGTGGTCAGGGTCAGCTCGTAGTTCTTGATGATCCGCTGGTAGTTGCGGGTCCCCTTCTTTATCTTGGCCGAGAGGGAGTAGTTACCGCGGCCCGTCTTGCGGCGGAACCAGTTGTAGAGGTGGTTGAGGGCCAGCAGGTAACGATAGAAGCCGGCGGCGATGATCGAGGCGCCGCGGTGCTTCTGGATCAGCATGTCGAAGTCGTCGCCGTGGAGGACCCAGTAGCGTCCGCCGGCGGCGGAGACGTGGTCAGCGGTGCGGCGGATCTCGATCCCGCCGAAGTCCACCGGGGCGAAGTCGCGGAAGAAGTCGTCGTGGTTGCCGGGGATGTAGATCACCCGGCTGCCGTACTTGACGAAGGACAGCAGCTTGCGCAGGATGACGTTGTGTTCCCAGCTCCAGCCCCACTTCTGTCCCAGGACCCACATATCGATGATGTCGCCGACGAGGTAGAGGTGGTCGGTTTCGATGGAGTAGAGGAAGTCGAGGAGGATGCGGGAGTTGGCGCCGCGGATACCCAGGTGGGTATCGGAGATGAAGACGGCGCGGTATTTGGTCTTGTCGAGACGGCCGTAGGGCACGGCGCCGGGCGGGGTGTCCGGGCCGAGGCGCGGGCTGCGGAATGGGGGACGTTGCTGGTTCATCGTTTCTCCGGGTCGCGGCGCTGACCGCTGGGTTCTTCAGCCGCCGCTCGGCTCCCTTCCCCGGTCGAGTTTAACACGTGACAATCCGCAGTGTTTAAGAGTTATTCAATATTGTGTTGTTCCTAATTCAGCGTCCGTCATACGTTTAAATTCATAAAGGTCGGTTGCAGCCATTAACTCTTGACTAATATCACCTAGATAAGCTTGCTGAAACAGAAAAGACAACATTCTTATAAGACGTTCGATAATAATCGTTAAGTCATTAAGTATCCATTCTTTCATTTTATTGTGGTAAGGCCTATGAGGTTGCTGTGATGTGTGTGGGTTCTTTGATAATCTTTCTTCGTTCAATCTAAAAGTATCATCAATTTCTTCCATTTGTTTATCCTGCCAATCA
>WJLX01000149.1 GCA_014728225.1 Candidatus Coatesbacteria bacterium
GACGCGGCCGAAGCGACAGCGTTCAAGTGGATCGATACAAAAAATGTGAGGCAGCCCGGGTCTCAAGCCTACGCTCTAATAAACGACCAAGAGCAGCAGATTCCTTCAGGGGTTCGTGATGCTCTCGACAGCTATGAAATTCGGTCCGTGGCCTGGAGCGAGCGTGAAGAAGTGCGCGAAAAGTTGGTCGCATAAGTGCCTAACCCCGAGGAGCCTGGTTCCACTCCTTAACTGCCATCTCCCGGCTCGGGCAGTACGGTCCCCAAGCGTTGCAGGCCAGGCACTCAACGCTCCAGTCGCCGCCCGGCTGGCCGTGCAACCGCACACTCCGACTCCCGCAGAAGGGGCACCGCTTTACTTCTGCCTGCGTACCCGCCGTCATGGTCTACCGGCCTCACGCGTCAATACCCGTTCCTGATCTCGTCGTCCCGGGCGGCGCTGCGCAGTAGTCCGCGCCGCCGTCTTCTCTCGGCCGCCCGCCGCTTCTCCTCGGGCGTCAGGCTGACCTCGACCTCCCGCCGGCGGGAGGTCTGCGGTATGCAAAAACCGTGACGGCCCGGCGGGCGGTAGGTAAAAACAGCCCCTGCGGGAGGTATTTACCACACGGCGCGGTCCGGGCCAAACTCAGCTTGCACCGGAGACCCCGATCGAGTACTATCAAGCTCATGCTTGTCGTGCTTCCAAGCACCCAGCGGCCGAACACGAGCTACCGGCGGCACCGGGACGGTCGTCGGGAACCCCGGAGGAGAGCCCGATGCCCCACGCCATAATCGAGACCGCCATCAGCTGCCCCCACTGCGACCGCCCGGTGCCGCTCAACGGTCCCTGGGAGGCGGCGCATTGCGACCACTGCCAGAGCGATATCGAGATCCCGCGGGAGTTCTGGGTCGACACCCTGCGCGACGTACGAAAAGACATCGACGAGATCGAACCCGGCATGGGTCAGAACTCCTCCATCTTCGGCATGTTCCGCTCCACCCGCCTGGTGGGCAACCTGGCCCCTTACTGCATCAAGTGCAAGACCGATTTCGCTGCGTCGACGATGAGCGCCGGGATGAAGCACAAGGTCTGCCCGGAATGCGGCGAGCGGCACGTGATCACCCCGTCCCCGGACTGGCTGCGCACCGCTTTGCCCCCCGTCGAGTACTTCATGGACGCCATCCTCAGCGACACCAGCGACGAGGGCTCGCCGAGCGCCACCACGGGTAAGCCCGTGGTTTTCGTCTGCCCCCAATGCGGCGGAGCGTTGAAGGTCGATGGCTCCGACCGCATGGTGCCCTGCAAGTTCTGCGACGTCGACATCTATCTGCCCGACGATCTCTGGCTGCGTCTGCACCCGGCCAAGAAGAAGGAGCGCTGGTTCATCGTTTTCAACGACGAGCCGTTACCGGCTGAGGACTAGGGCGGCTTCGCTCAAGGCAGAAACTAAAAACGCACGGATAGCTGACGATAGCAAGACGACGGGTTTACGAACCCGTCGTCTCGTCATCACCAGCCACGGCAAGCGTGTTGTAACCGTCGCGAGCAACGGCCGGAGCGCACAAGATCCGGCCGTTGGTAAAAACTGCTGGAGGCGGAGGCGCCTAGAAGCCGATGTAGAAGCCGGCCTGCAGCGTCAGGCAACTGATGTCGGACAGGTCGGACTCGGTCCAGTGGTAGGTGGCGTCGGCGTAGGCGCCCAAAAACCCCAGGAAGCCGATCTCGGCGCCCAGCCCGGCGTTGAAGCCCCACTTAAGGCCCTTGTCCTCGTACTCGTTACCCTCGGCGTCGGAGAACTGGAAGTCGTAGTAGTAGAGGCCGACGCCGCCGACGGCGTAGGGACTCAACACGCCGGGCAGCTTGAGCTTGCCTTGGAGGTAGATGGGGATGATGGTGTTGTAGTGTTCGGAGAGGACGTCTATCCCGTCGATCTCCTCGGGTTTGAAGGCGCTTTCGACGTAGTCGACGTTTAGCGTCACGTCGACGATGGGGATCAGGCCGAGCCCCATGCGGAAGCCGCCGGTCAGGCCGCCCTCGAAGTTGTCGGCGTACTCGCCCATCGGCGCCAGGTAGCCGATGCGACCGCCGACGCTGAACAGGGCCAGGGCGGGCAGGGCGGTCAACAGAATGAGCAGGGGGATGAGCTTGCGCATCTCGCCTCCTATGATGGAGTATCGCTTAATGAGGGCCACGCTTAAAGCTTAGCCGTTCGTGGGCTCAATATCCAGTCCGGCGAAGAGGTCCGTCGAGAGATAGCGCTTCCCGTGGTCCGGCAGCACGGTCACCAGGGGGTCGGCGGCGCCGTCATCCAGTAAACGCCGACAAGCGGCCAGGGCGGCACCGGAGCTGGGGCCGGCCTGGATGCCCTCGCGGCGGTACAGCTCCCGGCAGTGCTCGAAGGCCGTATCGTCATCGACCTGGATGATCTCGTCGACCAGCTCGGGGCTGTAGAAGGGCGGGATGAAGCCGGCGCCGAGACCCTCGAGGCCGTGGGAGCCCGGTTGTCCGCCGGAGAGCACGGCGCTGGCCGCCGGTTCGACGGCGTAGACCTCCAGCTCGGGCCAGCGGCGGCGCAGCCCCAGTGCCAGGCCGGTCAGCGTCCCGCCGGTGCCCACGCCGCAGACCAGCCCCGCCGGGACCACCGCAAGGTCCTCGGCGATCTCCCGGGCCGTGACCCGCCGGTGGGCCTCGACGACGGCGGGATTGGTGAACTGCCCCGGCAGCCAGGCGCCCACGACGGCCAGCTCCCGGGCCCGGGCCAGGGCTCCGGCCATCCCGGACTCGGCCGGGGTCAGCTCGAGGCGGGCGCCGTGAAGCTCCATCGCCGCCGCCCGCTCCGGGCTGAAGCCCTCGGGCATCACCACGGTCACCGCGAAGCCCAGCTCGGCGCCGACCCAGGCCAGGCCGATGCCCGTGTTGCCGCTGGTGGCCTCAACGACGGCGCCGCCCTCGGACAGGTAGCCGCGTCGGCGGCCGTCCAGCAGCAAAGCCAGGGCCACCCGATCCTTGACGCTGCCCCCGGGGTTGGCGCCCTCGAGCTTGGCGTAGACGGCGGCGTCGGGGAACAGCTTGTCCAGTTTCTTCAGCGGCGTGTCACCTACGCCCAACATCGGCACTCCTCGTTAGCGACCCGGGCCCTCAGGTCGGCCAGCTCGTCGGTCAGACCGGCCAGCCGCCGCTCCAGTTTTTCGATCCGCGCCGCGGCCCTCTCCGGCCCCAGGACCAGTTGACCCGCGGCCACGTCGCGGCGGACCACGGCGTTGGGGCCGATCCGCGCCCCGTCGCCGATGCTCACCGCTCCCAGGACCTTGGACCCGGCGCCCAGCACCACGCCCCGTCCCACCGTGGGATGGCGCTTGCCCGGACGACGGCTGACGCCGCCCAGGGTCACCCCGTGGTAGATGACGGTGTCGTCCCCGACCTCGGCGGTCTCACCGATGACGACGCCGTGGCCGTGGTCGATGAACACGCGCCGGCCGATACGGGCGGCCGGGTGGATCTCGATGCCGGTGAGGAAACGGGTCAGGTTGGACAGCAGGCGGGCGGGCAGGCGCAGGCCTAGGTTCCAGAGGGCGTGGGCGGTCCGGTGGAGGGCCAGGGCGTGGAGACCCGGATAGACGAGCAGCACCGTCAGGCGGCTCGAAGCCGCCGGATCGCGACGGCGGATACTAGTCAGGGTTGCAGAAATCCGCGTGAGCACCCCATCGGGTTTCTCCCTTCGGTCGGGGTTTCGCAGGCTACGGCTTGGGTTGCGAGAGCGTACTATAGCACAGGGCGGGAGAAAAAGACAGCAAGGGAAAACGGCGGGGACTCACGTCCCCGCCGTTTTCCTTTCCGGTCATTTCTTTCGTCTTACCGCCCGACGACCATCCGGCGGCTGAGCGCTTCACCTTCCGTCTCCAACCACAGCAGATAGACCCCGGCTGATGCAGCGGCGCAGTTCCAGGCGACCTCGTGGCGCCCGGCGGGCAGCTCGCCCTCGCTCAAGGTCGTCACCCGGCGCCCGGCCAGGTCGTACACACTCAGGCTGACGCGCTGGGCCTCGGACAGGGTGAAGGCGACGCTGACGCTGTTATCGGCCGGGTTGGGATAGGGCTCCTCGAGGGCCAGCCGCTGCACCTGCTCCGGCACGACCACGGCCGCCGTCGGCCCGTATCTTTGCACTTGGCCTGCGTTATCCGTGGCCTCCAGCCAATAGACGTAGCTCCCGCCGGGCTCGACTTCGCGGTCCAGCCAGCGGCTGGTCGAACCGTCCAGGGAACCCGAGACGGCGACGGGCTCGTCCTCCCCGCGCAGCACTCGGACGGATGCGGGCGTATCGCCGTCAATGGACCAGGCCAGCAGAAGGCCGTCGTTCTCAGCTGTTGCGGAGAGCGTCACGTCCTTGACGTCGGTGGTGTCAGTCCACTCCACGCTAATGTACTCGAACCTGGGAGACAGAGTGTTGTCCGAGCTCGCCTCCAGGGTCAGGCGATACTGGAAGTAGCGGTCGTCCTGGTCCAGGTAGTTCGACAGGTCGTCGCCGCCGGAGTCGACGGTGTACCAGTCGCCCATATTGCCGTCATCGGCGGATCCGCGGACCTCGACGATCAGGTCGCAGTCGTCGGGAACATCGGCGTCTGCATCGATGGCGCCCCATTCCAGGTCATCGGTCTCGGTGTCCCGGATGGAGGAGGTTAAAACACCGTTGTCGGTGAATCAGGTCACCTCCCACCAGGTGATGTCGTCGGCATGAGCGGCCGCGCCCAGGACGTCCAGATCGTCGTCGCCGTCCACATCCGCGGCGTAAAC
>WJLX01000150.1 GCA_014728225.1 Candidatus Coatesbacteria bacterium
CAAAAGGATCCGAAGCTTCGGTACCATGCTTGAGCCCCGTTACATTTTCCGCGCAGGATCACTTGACCAGTGAGCTGTTACGCACTCTTTAAAGGAATGGCTGCTTCTAAGCCAACCTCCTGGCTGTCTGGGTAATCCCACATCGTTTTCCACTTAGCATGGATTTAGGGACCTTAGCTGTCGGTCTGGGCTGTTTCCCTCTCGACTACGGAGCTTAGCCCCCGCAGTCTGACTCCCACGATACGAGTAACGGCATTTGGAGTTTATCTGAGTTTGGTAGACTGGTGGGTCCCCTAGCTCAATCAGTGCTCTACAACCGTTACTTATCACGCGAGGCTAGCCCTAAAGCTATTTCGGGGAGAACGAGCTATCTCCTGGTTCGATTGGCTTTTCACCGCTAGCCACAGGTCATCCCCAAGATCTTCATCTCTTGTGGGTTCGGTCCTCCACAACCTTTTACGGTCGTTTCAACCTGCCCATGGCTAGGTCACCAGGTTTCGCGTCTACCATCCGAAACTGTTCGCCCTGTTCAGACTCGCTTTCGCTCCGGCTCCGGCCTCTCAGCCTTAACCTTGCTCCGAACGGTAACTCGCCGGCTCATTCTACAAAAGGCACGCGGTCACGGCATAAAGCCGCTCCCACACCTTGTAGGCACACGGTTTCAGGTACTATTTCACTCCCCTCCCGGGGTTCTTTTCACCTTTCCCTCACGGTACTGGTTCACTATCGGTCGCTGGGTAGTATTTAGCCTTGGAAGATGGTCCTCCCAGATTCACACCGGATTTCTCGTGTCCGGCGCTACTTGGGAACACCCCTCGGAGTCCTGTCGGTTTTCGCCTACGAGGCTATCACCCTCTGTGGCGTCTCTTTCCAGAGAACTTCGGCTAACCTAGGGTTTTATAACTCCTAGCCGATCTACGGTTCGGCGTGGGATGTCCCACAACCCCGCTGACGCAACGGCCGTAACCTTATACACGTCAGCGGTTTGGGCTATGTCCCCTTTCGTTCGCCACTACTCAGGGAATCCCTGTTGGTTTCTGTTCCTCGGGTTACTAAGATGTTTCAGTTCTCCCGGTTGGCTTCCCCAAGCCTATGTGTTCAGCTTGGGGATGGTGCGGCATAACCCGCACCGGGTTGCCCCATTCGGAAATCCACGGATCAAAGCCCGCTTAACGACTACCCGTGGCGTTTCGCCGTCGGCTGCGTCCTTCATCGCCTCCCAGCGCCAAGGCATCCACCATGTGCCCTTAGTCGCTTGACCATCAAGCTGCATCGCCGAGGACTCGGGGTTGTACGGGAGTGGGTCGCCCAAAGCCGTCGACGGGTTGTCACGGCAGTCGATCGACTGCGCTAAAACCCGTTCGGCCCCGGCTTCACCCGGGCTCCAGATAATGCCCCGGTCCCGGTTGCATCCCTCGGTGTTTGCAACTGACCAAACCTGTCAAAGAACGGAGCGCTGCGGCTCATCTCGTACCGGTCGAAAAAGCAAGGCCCGATTTCTCGGGCGGGGGGCGAAGGGCGAGGCTTGACTGCCGCCTACCCGGTTACCTCCCGCTGGCTTTGAGTCCGCACAAAGGCTGTACTCATCGCGACCTCACTTGCAAATCTTTACTCAAGTGACCTTGAACGTTCTTCCGTTGAAGGCTCTCGCGAACCGGCGGGGGAATAGTAGCCTACTCGGGCCGGCATGTCAAGGGTCTTTTTCAACTTTTTCCATCCCCGATTCCATCCCCGACTCCCGCCGACGTTTCATCCGAGCACGACGCCCAGTCCGGCCGCCCAAGGTCCGCCCACCGCCGGGTCTGCGGCCAGACCCGGCCGTCGGAACTGGCACGGTTTTTGCTTCTCGGCAACCGTTACGACGGATGATAACGGTTCGCCTCCGCAAAAACCGTGCCAGTTCCGACGGCGGTGCCTCGTGAGCAGGATCTAGCGCTAGGCCCGCCTGGTCATCACGGGGTCTCGTTACTGGTCGGTCGACAGGCTGGGTGAAACCGAAGGGCCCGAGCGGTTCTTGTTCGGGGACCCCTTTACGGCGGGTCAGGCTCCTGGGAAAACCGCCCCCGGTATGGCTGGCACCCGACAAAACCAACCCCGTGTAAAACGGGCCCAGACATGTTTCCGGCCCTTTTGGGTGGTGGAGATGAGCGGATTCGAACCGCCGACCTGCTGCGTGCAAGGCAGCCGCTCTCCCAACTGAGCTACATCCCCACGGCGGCTCGCGGAGAGGTAGTATAAGCAGGGTCGGTCGGGTTAGTCAAGCTCAGCGCAGAACGGCCCGACGGCCGGTCTGCTCTTCGATCAGCTCCTCGAGCAGTTCGAGGAGTTCGACCAGGCGGGGGACCTCGGCGACGTCGCCGCTCCACAGTTCGACGGTGTCGCCGCCGCCGTAGGGTGGGAAGAAGGCGATCTTCAGCATCACTTCGTCGGGTACACCGGGGCGCTCGGCGAATTCCAGCTCGTCGAGGTTCAGCTCGTAGAGCCGCTCCCAGAGCATGGTGTTGGTCTCTTTGTCCAGGCGCAGGTCGTCCCAGTCGGTGATCTCCTCGCCGACGGTGTGGGTCAGTTCCAGGTCGCCGGTCTCGTAGAGCCGCAGCGACCAGGCGCCGTGGCCCCCGGGGTGGTGGGCGCCGCCGGAGTCGAACCAGAAGGCGGCGGGCTGGGCCGGTCCCAGGTCAGCGGCGGCGGGGGCTACGCATAGGAGCGTGCCGCTAATGAGCATGATGGTTTTCATCGCTACCTCTTGCGTTAGGGGTCCAGACGGATAATGTAGCAGCTCGGACGGGCAAAGGCCAGCCAAATCGTCGCACCGGCGGCCTGGGTTCGGGTCCTTTATTTCAGTGGCCGCCGGGGTTATAATCGGCCCGTCGAGCTGACAACAACCCACCTGGATCCCCACCCCGGAGGAAGGCCATGCTGCCCCCCTTCAAGAACGAACCCTACGTCAACTTCAACGAAGCCGGACCGCGGCGCAAGATGGAACAGGCGCTCGAGTTGGTCAAGAGCAAGCTCGGGCGGACCTATCCCGTCATCATCGACGGCGAGCACATCGAAACCGGCAAGACCTTCGATTCCGTCAATCCCGGTAATACCGAACAGGTCGTCGGCACCTTCCACAAGTGCACGGCCGAGCTGGCGGAGAAGGCCCTCGAGTCCGCCAACCGGGCCTTCGAGACCTGGCGCTTCGTCGGCGCCGAGGAGCGCTCCCGTTACCTGCTCAACGCCGCCCGCATCTGCCGCGAGCGCATCTACGAGCTATCGGCCTGGATGGTCGTCGAGGAGGGTAAGAACTGGATCGAGGCCTACGCCGACGTCGCCGAGGGCATCGACTTCCTCGAGTTCTACGCCCGCGAGGCCCGCCGCCTGGCCGGCACCCGACCCCAGACGCCCTTCGACAACTTCGAGAACGACTACCACTACATCCCCCTGGGCGCCGGGGTCTCGATCCCGCCCTGGAATTTCCCCTTCGCCATCATGGCCGGCATCACCGTGGCGCCGATCGTCTGCGGCAACACCGTCTGTCTCAAGCCCGCCACCCCGGCCCCGGCCATCGCCTGGCAGCTCGTCGAGATCTTCGAGCAGCTCCATCTGCCCAAGGGCGTGCTGAACTTCATCCCCGGTTCGGGCTCCGAGATCGGCGACCTGCTGGTCGACCACCCCCGGACGCGCTTCATCAACTTCACCGGCTCGATGGAAGTCGGCATGCGCATCTACGAGCGCGCCGCCAAGGTCCATCACGACAAGGGCCAGAAGTGGCTCAAGCGCACCGTTCTCGAGATGGGCGGCAAGGACTTCGTCGCCGCCGACGAGACCGCCGAGGTCGATAAGGTCGTCGAGGCCGTCACCGTCAGCGCCTTTGGCTTCCAGGGTCAGAAGTGCTCCGCCGGCAGCCGGGTAATCCTGCACCGGGACATCTACGACGAGGTCGTCGCCAAGCTGGAGAAGCGCGTGCCGCAGATCGTCACCCACGACGTCGCCGAGTGGATCGACGGTCCCGCCGTCAACAACCACGGTCCGGTCATCAACCGCGACTCCTACGACAAGATCCTGGCCTACATCGAGATCGGCAAGCAGGAGGGCCGGCTGCTCTGCGGCGGCGGATCCGCCGAGGTCGAGGGCCGCGAGGGCTTCTACATCCAGCCCACCGTCTTCGTCGACGTCCCCCCCGACGCCCGCGTCGCCCAGGAGGAGATTTTCGGCCCCGTCACCGCCGTCGTCAAAGCCGAGGACTTCGACCAGATAATCGAGATCGCCAACTCGACCATCTACGGGCTGACCGGCGCGTTGTTCTCGATGGACCGCCGCCGCCTGGAGCGCGGCCGCCGCGAGCTCCACGTCGGCAACCTCTACCTCAACCGCAAGTGTACCGGCGCCCTGGTCGACGTCGAGCCCTTCGGCGGCTTCAACATGAGCGGTACCGACTCCAAGGCCGGCGGCCGCGACTACCTGTTGCTGTTCATGCAGGGCAAGAGCATCAGCGAAGTGCTGTAGCGCGGTTACGCACACATTCCGATGTGGTAGCAACGGGACGGGCTTCGGCCCGTCCCGTTTTGTCATCTTGCCAACGCCGCGGTGTTGGCTTATTATTGTTGTGATTTGAGACAAGAGTCACCCGAGCAGCTTCCAAGCGTTTGGCTGGATTACCGATCAACACGGGGGAAGGGTTATGAAGCGGTTCGTACTCGTTTTACTCGCTCTGGCGGTCGCCGTTGGGGCTTCCTGGCAGCTCGAGACCGTCGAGGACCTCAGTTGGTCCTATTCCGG
>WJLX01000151.1 GCA_014728225.1 Candidatus Coatesbacteria bacterium
CTGCGCGGCGCCGAGGACCCCGTCCCCGTCTCCGGCGATCTTTGCGGCCGCCGCGGCAGTTGGCTGGATCGGGAGGTCGAAAGCGGCGGGGTTTATGTTTACCGGCTGGAGGTAACGGGGGATTACGGTCTCACCGAGCTCTACGGCCCCACGGAACCCGTGGTGATGCCCGGTACGGCGCGGGGTCTGACGCTGTACGAGCCCTATCCCAGCCCGGCCGCCGACGTCGTCGCCCTGGAGTACGAGATCCCGGCGGAGCTCGAACTCGTCACGCTGACCATCTACGAGCTCTCGGGGCGCCGTCTCTCTACCCAGACCCTGGAGTCGAACCCCGGTCGGCATACGCTGCTCCTCGACGTCGGGGACTATCCCCGGGGGGTTTACCTCGCCCGGCTCGCCGGCGAGGAGGCGAGCCGGACGCTGCGCTTCGTCATCAACCGTTAACCCCGAGACGACGGGAAGCCGATTTCCGGGAACGCCTGCTGGATAACGGACCCACCGGGCCGTTACCAACTAATCGTGACCGGCGGAGCTTGCAAAGCCCCGCCGGTTGCTCGTTAACGGCGAACCCCACCCTAGCGCCGTCCGGCGGGTCTCCGGGACTGGTAGGTCGGCCCGTTGGGTCGTCATTCGTTAATGAATGCACAATCCGGGGAAATACTCCCCGATTTCCCTGGACTAGCCGACCCGGCTGGGTTACAATCCCCGGTGGATGACAGCCGGAGAACCCGACCCATGAGACGCACCCCCGCCGATCTGGAGCGTATCCGCGAGACCGCGGTCAAGCTGGCCGTCGATTTCTGCTCCCTCTCGCGGCGCATCCTGCGCTACGCCAACCGCGGCACCCCGCGCGCCGATTTTCTGCGCGAGGTCTCGCGGATGATCCTCGAGTTCTCCACCGCCGACGCCCTCGAGCTGCGGATGACCGACGGCGAGCTGCGCTATCGCTGGAGCGCCGTCCGCGACGACGGCGAGGCCCTGGACTGCGAGCGCCTGCCCGGCATCGTCCGCGCGGGTCGCAACCTGCCCTGCCGCGATGACGAGAGCCTTTACGAGCGCCTCTGCGCCGCCGTCATCCTCGACGAGCTCGACCACGCCGCGGCCAACGTCACCGGTGGCGGCAGCTTCTGGCTGCCGGGCCTGACGGACGAGGTCTGCTGTCCGCCCCTGTTCGAGGATGCCGGTTCCGCCGAGCTGGAGCGTTTGACCGGGGGCTACGCATCCCTGGCGCTGATCGCCTTCCACCTCGACGAGACCAACACCGGCCTGCTGGTCCTCAAGAGCCGCCGGGAGCGTTTCCTCAGCCGTCGGGAGATCGAGTTCTACGAGGGCCTGGCCGAGACCCTGGGCGTCGCCGTGGCCGATCGCCGGGCCCAGCACGCCCTGCGTGAGCGCATCAAGGAGCTGACCTGCCTCTACGGCATCGCCAAACTGGTCCAGCGGCCCGGGATCGAACTCGACGAGCTGCTCCAGGGGATCGTCGAGCTGATGCCCCCGGCCTGGCAGTACCCGGAGCTGGCCTCGGCCCGTCTGGTCCTGGACGACGAGACTTACACCAGCCCGGATTTCGACGGCCGCGGCGCCGCTCTGCGCGCCGAGATCGACGTCGGCGGCCGCAAGCGGGGCTTCGTCGAGATCATCTACTCCGGCGGTGAGCAGTACCTCGAGGCCACGCTGTTCCTGGAGGAGGAGCGCAGCCTGATCGAGGGCATCGCCCAGCAGATCTCGCTGATCCTCGACCGCCGCCACGCCGAGCGCGAGCGCCGACGCCTGCAGGAGCAGTTGCGCCACGCCGACCGTCTGGCCACCATCGGCCAGCTCGGCGCCGGGGTGGCACACGAGCTCAACGAGCCCCTGACCTCGATCCTCGGTTTCGCCCAGTTGGCCGCCAAGCAGCCCGAGCTGCCCGGCGAGGTCGCCGAGGATCTGGAGCTGATCATCAAGAGCAGCCTCCACGCCCGGGAGATTGTCAAGAAGCTGCTGTTCTTCAGCCGCCAGATGCCCTCGCGCAAGACCGCCGTCGACCTCAACGAGACCGTCGAGCACGGCCTGTACTTCCTCGAGTCCCGTTGCGCCAAGGAGGGTATCGAGCTGGTCCGCCGCCTGGACGACGAGCTGCCACCGATCATCGCCGACCCCTCCCAGCTCCACCAGGTGCTGGTCAACCTCGTCGTCAACGCCATCCAGGCCGTCGCCGCCCGCAAAACCAGCGCCGGCCCGGGTCGGTTGACCATCGCCACCGACCACGACGGCGCCCGCGTCTACCTCCGCGTCAGCGACAACGGCGTCGGCATGGACGACCAGACCCGCAGCAAGATCTTCCTGCCCTTCTTCACCACCAAGGACGTCGGCGAGGGCACCGGCCTCGGTCTGCCCGTGGTCTACGGCATCGTCACCGGCCACGGCGGCTCCGTCGAGGTCCAATCGACCCCCGGACACGGCTCGACCTTCACCGTCGCCCTGCCGCGCTCCGACGTGGCCCCCCCCAACGCTTCGGAAGGTGACCGCGCATGAGCGAGAACAAGGAAACCCTCCTCGTCGTCGACGACTCGCCCCAGACCCGCACCCTGCTGCAGCGCACCCTGCAGGCCGCCGGTTACGAGTGCTTCACCGCCGGCTCCGTCGGCGAGGCCGTCCGCCTGCTCGAGCAGACCGCCGTCGAGCTGGTGATCACCGACCTGCGTATGCCCGGCGAGTCCGGGATGGACCTGGTGCGCCACGTGCGCGAGAACCTGCCCCGGACCCAGGTGATGATGATCACCGGCTACGCCACCGTCGAGGGCGCCGTCGAGGCCGTCAAGACCGGGGCCGAGGAGTACCTGGCCAAGCCCTTCACCGACGAGGAGCTGTTCGCCGCCGTCGAGCGCGCCCTGGAGAAGCTGCGCCTGCGTCGCGCCGTGCGCCGCAGCGAGGAGCCCTCCAGCTACGGCATCATCGGTGGGAGCGCGGCGATGCGCGAGGTCTTTCGTGCCATCGACAAGTCCGCCGGCACCAACGCCACCGTGCTGATCAGCGGCGAATCCGGCACCGGCAAGGAACTCGTCGCCCGGGCCGTCCACTACCACTCCCCGCGGGCCAAGGCCCCCTTCGTTCCCGTCAACTGCGGCGGCATCCCCGAGGGCCTGCTGGAAAGCGAGCTCTTCGGTTACGTCAAGGGTGCCTTCACCGGGGCCGGCGAGACCCGGGCCGGCTTCTTCCAGACCGCCGAGGGCGGCACCATCTTCCTCGACGAGATCTCGGAGACCAGCCCCGCCATGCAGATCAAGCTGTTGCGAGTCCTCCAGGAGCGCGAGGTGGCCATGGTCGGCTCGACCAACCGCCGCAGCATCGACATCCGCGTCCTGGCCGCCACCAACAAGAATCTGCGCCGCCTGGTCGACCGCGGCGCCTTCCGCGAGGACCTCTACTACCGCTTGAACGTCGTCGCCATCGATCTGCCGCCGTTACGCGAGCGCGGCGACGACGTCCTGCTGCTGGCCCGGCACTTCGCCGCCCGCTACGCCGAGGAGCTCGACCGCCCCCTGCCCCTGTTCACCGACAAGGCCCTCGACGTCCTGACCAGCTACGCCTGGCCCGGCAACGTCCGCGAGCTGGAGAACCTCATCCAGCGCCTGCTGGTGATGAGCGAGGGCGGCGAGCAGAGTCGGACGATGATCGACGTCAGCGACATGCCCGACTACATGCGCTACTGCGCCGGCGGCGCCGGTCTCGACCGCTCCCTGGCCGAGATCGAGGCCGAGCATATCCGTCGCGTCCTCGAGGCCCACGGCGGCAACAAGACCCAGAGCGCCAAGGTCCTGGGCATCGACCGCAAGACCCTGCGCGAGAAGATCAAGCGCTACGACATCCCGGACTGAGTCGGATCCTGGGCGTTCGATGAAAACCGGGACGGGCCGTCAGGCCCGTCTTTGTCTTCTTGACAAATATTATCATCTTTAACAATTATTGCTCTGTGTATGTTGATTGCACTAACTTACTTCAAACCTCAGACGACTTCAAAGGGAGCGGAAAATGAAACGGATGCTGTTACTCGTTTTGGCCTTGGCCTTAGTCGCACCCGCAACCGCCGATGACTGGCACATCGAAACGGTGGATTCGGGTGGTAGTGTCGGCTGGTTCACCTCTCTGGCGCTGGATGCCGGCGGCAACCCGCATATCTCGTACTACGACGCCACCAACGAAGACCTCAAGTACGCGTATTGGAACGGTGCCAGCTGGGAGCTCGAGACGGTGGATTCGACTGGTGATGTTGGCTACTATACCTCTCTGGCGCTGGATTTTAGCGGCAACCCGTGCATCTCGTACTACGATTACGACAACTACGACCTCAAGTACGCCGCCTGGAACGGCGCGAGCTGGCAGATCGAGACGGTGGACTCGGTCGGTTGGGTCGGCCACGATACCTCCCTGGCGCTGGATGACAGCGGCAACCCGCATATCTCGTACCAGGGAGAAGGCGACCTCAAGTACGCCGCCTGGAACGGCACTAGCTGGGAGATCGAGACGGTGGATTCGACTGGTGTTGTAAACCTGTACACCTCCCTGGCGCTGGATTCCAGCGGCAACCCGCATATCTCGTACTACGACGACACCAACGACAGACTCAAGTACAGTTGGTATAATGCAGCTCCTCCCGCCTTCTCGCTGCTGTCTCCCAGTGACGGCGCTACCGTGGACGATTATCCCCTGTGCGACTGGGAGGATGCCCCGGACTATCCCATCGTCAGCTACGACCTCTGGTACTCGACCGAGTCCGACTTCGATCCCCACGAGGAGCTCAGCGGCCTGACCGACTCCGAGTACCAGTTCAGCGACGCCGAGCTTGATCCGGAGACCATCTATCACTGGAAGGTCGTTGCCACCGACGGTTATGAAGAAACCTGGTCCAGCGAGACCTGGAGCTTCTACGTGCCGGAGGATGTCGGTATCGACGGCGTCGAGCTGGCGGCTACGCCCGAGGATGAAGGTGTCCTGCTCGGTTGGACGGTCAGCGGCGACGTGCCCGCCGATGTCCGCGTCCTGCGCGGGGAAGAGAATCCCGTCGCCGTCAGCGGCTCGCTGCCCGGTGCGACCAGCCGCTGGCTGGATCGGGGCGTCGAGCCCGGCGGGAGCTACGTTTATTGGCTCGAAACAACGGATAGCGCAGGCTGTGTAAAAAGATTCGGGCCGACGGCGGCCGTCGTCGTACCCGAAGAGACGCACCGTCTGACTTTGGCTGAACCGTATCCCAACCCGGCGGCTAACAGTGTCAGCGTCGCCTTTACGCTGCCGCAGGCCCAGCGCGTCAGCCTGAGCGTCTATGACCTGGCCGGGCGCCGGGTGACAACGCTGAGCGAGGGAGAGCTGCCCGCCGGACGCAACGAAGTGAGTTGGGACTGCGCCGGGGAAGCGTCGGGCGTCTACCTGCTGCGGTTGGAAACGCAAGGCGCGGTGCTCAGCCGCCGGCTGGTCGTTGATCGCTGATCCGTCCGTCCCCTGGGGCGGGGCCTACGACCGCCCGCAAGCCGTTAAACCTCGACGGCGGGGTCCCCAGGCCCCGCCGTTCTCCTACACCAATATCAACTCGTCCCCAACCCTGATCCGCGGCGGCCGCTGAAGACGTAGTCGTCGGTTCGTCGCTCGCTCAGCCCGTCGACGGCTTTCCGTTGCGCCTCTCGTTCCTCCATGATCGTCTTCCTTTCGCGGGACCCTTCGCCGGATAAGCCACGATATCCGCCGCTAGATAAAACGTATCGTTAACCACTGGAACATGACGCTACATTATCCGGTATGCAGATCGTCTTTTAGCTCATCCGAACACTTGTTCGGCTATTCCTAGCAGCAGGCCGGGTGCGCTGAGGGATATCATGCCAATTATCATCAGGATACACGACTAACGGCGTTATTTTTATGGGGTGATGATGCCAAGCGCATAACCTGCTGACAGAGCTGCAGATAACGGCTCCGCCGAACAGCCGTTCGGTAATTGAGCAAGATCTGACCAGGCGCGCCCTTGATAGTTGAACTTAACGCTGTTATATTTACCCCCGGACAGCAACGAGATGACCGCCGTGAATGAACGCCGTTAAGGAAGGCCGCCATGACCCGCCCACCCAACCCCGAGCTGCGCGAGCGGCTGCTGGCCGAGGCCGAGAAGGTCGTCGCCGAGGGCGGCGTGGCGGCCCTCAACATGCGCCGCCTGGCCAAGCGGGTCGGCGTAACCGCCACGGCCATCTACGGCTACTTCGACTCCAAGGGCGAGCTGCTGTTCCAGCTCAAACTGCGGGGGGCGCGCAAGCTCAACGCGCGCATCGGCGCCATCCCGCCCGCGCTGGGGCCCCACGAGACCCTGCACGAGCTGGGGCGGCGCTACCTGGAGTTCGCCGAGGACCACCCGCAATTGTACAAGCTGCTGTTCGAGGAGCTCGAGGGCGGTCTGCCCGGCGAGGACGAGCTGCCGGTGATGTACCACACTTACTATACGGCGAGCAACGCCCTGGAGCGGATGGCCGCGGCCGGGGAGATGCCCTTCGAGCCGAGTTACGGGGCGCTGATGGGTTGGGTGATGCTCCACGGCTTCTGCTCGCTGCTGATCTCGGGCCGCTTGGAGCTGGCCGAGGAGCTGGATCGCGACCAGTTGCGCCGCATTTTCCTGGAGTTCTACACCGGCGGCGGCGGACGGTTGGACCGCGAGGGTTGCGACGGCCCGAGCTGAGAGGCCGCAGTTGCGAACCCACCGGTGGCTAAGACTCACCTTGACAAGGGGATACGGCTTCTTCTTTTCGCAGTAACTATAACGATGTTAAGATAACCGCGTTCTTGTAGCCTGGCGAAGGAGTATCCGATGAACATTCTGGTCCTCAACGGCAGCCCTAAGGGCGATCTAAGTGCCACGATAAGATACAGTTACTACCTGGAGAGGCGGCTGCCCGACTGGCGGGTTAACGTTGTTAATAGTGCCCAGCAAGCCCGGGCCCTGGAGGCCGATACTGCTAAACTCGATAATATTATCGAGCAGATAGAGGAGGCCGATCTCGTCCTCTGGTCGGCACCGCTCTACATCCTCCTCGTCAGCTCCCAGTACAAACGCTTCCTCGAGCTGCTGTACGATTCACCCAGCGCCCGCCAGGCCCTCGAAGGCAAGTACTGCGCCAGTATCACTACTTCTATCAACTACTTCGACAACCTGGCCCACGACTACCTCCGCGCCCTCAGCGACGAACTCGGCCTGCGCTACCTCGACTACTACTCCGCCCACAGCGCCGACCTGCTCAAACCCGCCGAGCGACGACGCCTGGAGATATGGGGCCGGCGGCTGCTCGAGGACGTCAAGGCTCAACGCCCCGTAACTCCCCGCTACAAGCTCGTCGAGCCGGTTCAGCTTGACTACTCACCCGGCGCCGGACCCCTCGCCAAAGCCACCAACGGCCGCCGGGTGGTCATCCTCACCGATAACGCCGACCGGGACTCCAACCTGGCCCGCATGCTCGGCCGCCTGGCCGCCAACTTCGATCGCGTCGAGCTCTACAACCTCCGCGACATCGACATCAAGGGCGGCTGCCTGGGTTGCTGCAACTGCGGCTTCGACTACGAATGCGCCTACAGCGGCAAGGACGGCTTCATCGACTTCTACCGTGACAAGGTCATGGGGGCCGACCTGCTGGTCTTCGCCGGCGCCGTCAGGGCCCGCCAGCTCTCCTGGCGCTGGCGGCGCTTCTTCGATCGCAGCTTCTTCAACACCCACACCCCCGTGCTGATGGGCAAGCAGTTGGCCTTCCTCGTCTCCGGACCCTTGAGCCAACTGCCCGAGATGCGCCAGGTCTACCGCGGCTGGGTCGAGCTGCAACGCGCCCACCTCGTCGACTTCATCACCGACGAAGCACCCGACTCCGTCGAACTCGACGCCCGCATCGACGACCTGGCCCGGCGGATGCTGGCCGACGCCGCCCACGGTTACGTCCGACCGCGAACCTTCCTCGGTGTCGGAGGGATGAAGATCTTCCGCGACGATATCTGGGGCGGGCTGCGCTTCCTCTTCCAGGCCGACCACAAGGCCTATAAACGCCGCGGCTATTACGACTTCCCTCAGAAGAAGCTGGGAATGCGACTCAAGCGGTCTATAATGTACCTGTTCGCCAAGCTGCCCGGCATCAAACCCCGGTTCAAGGAAATCCTCAAAGACAAGATGGTCGAACCCCTGGATAAAGTCCTCGCCGAAACCGCTACCAACACCGAGGAGGCCTAGATGCGCACTCCCGTGCAAGTCTGCCTGTCGATCCTGCTAAGTACCACCCTGGCGTCCGCGCTGACCATCAGCGGCACCGTGACCAACGTCGGCGAGAGCGGCGACGTCTACCTGGCCCTCGTCGAGGACCTATCCTGGGACAAAGAGCCCGTCGCCGGGCTGATCCTCGACAGCGCCGACGCCGTCAACGGCCGGCTCGCCTTCACCTTCACCGACATCGAACCCGGCAGCTACGGCATCATGGTCTTCCAGGACGAGGACGGCGACGGTGACCTCGATACCGGACTCTTCGGCCCCACCGAGCCCTGGGGCAACTACCGGGAAAGCCGCCCCATCCCCCATCTGGCCGAGATCCTCTTCCCGCTGAAAGAACACCTCTCCGGCATCGTCATCGAGCTGGATTGACCGCCGAACCGCCAACCGCGCCGGCGGTGGCGCGGTTTTTGCCCGGGGTCCGCGAAGAGCGGACCCCGGTTTCGCAAAAACCGTGACGCCGCCGGGCGCATCCACCTGCGCCGTCACGCTTCTTGCAGCCCGGGTTCACCCGGCGCTTCAGCCGGGTGAACCCGGGCAACAAGCGTGCCGGCGCCGGCGAGCCTAATCCGCAGCGCGGCACCGTTGCGGGCCGTCGCGGATTCAATAAACCGTAGGACGGGGGTGCAGTGCCCCGTCCTACGGTATCAGGTATCGTCGGCTAAAACGGTCGGCGGTAGTACATCCCCGGCAACTGCTCGCAGAGCCCCTTGAACTCCAGCGCCAGCAGGGTTTGCAGCAGGGCGCCGCGCTCCAGACCGCAGCTCTCGCTGAGTTCGTCCAGGTGCACGGGTTCGTGGGCCAGTTGCTCGTGGACGACGGCCTCGTCGCCGGCGAGCTCCGGCGGGGCCTCGATGCGCCCTTCGCGGATCAGCCACTCCTGCGAGGGCGTGTTCAAGGCGTTGAGAACGTCGTTGAAGTCCTCGCAGAAGCCGGCGCCGTCTTTGAGCAGGGCGTGGGAGCCCCGGTTCGAGGGCGAGAGGGCGTTGCCCGGACAGGCCAGCACCTCGCGCCCCAGCTCGGCGGCGTACTTGGCGGTGATCAGCGCCCCGGAGCGTTCCGGGGCCTCGACGACCACCGTGGCCAGCCCCAGGGCGGCGATGATGCGGTTGCGCCGCGGAAAATTCTCCGCCCGCGGCTCGACGCCCAGGGGAAACTCGCTCAGCAGGGCGCCCCGCTGGGCGATCAGCTCGTAGACGTCGCGGGCGCCGGCGGGAAAAACCTTATCGATGCCGTTGCCCAGTACGCCGATGACCCGGCCGTCGGCGGCCAGGGCCCCGCGCTGGGTGTTGAGGTCGATTCCCGCCGCGCAACCCGAGACCACGGTGAAGCCCGCCCGGGCCAGGTCGCGGCCCAGCTTGGCCGCCATCGAGCGCCCGTAGGCCGTCGTGCGCCGCGTACCGACCACGGCCACGGCCCGGCGGTCCTCCTCCGTCCAGCTTCCCCGGCAGTAGAGCACCATCGGCGGGTCGTGGAGGTCCTTGAGCGGCGGGGGATAGTCAGCGTCCGGGTAGAGCAGCAGTCCCAGGTCCGGATAGCGCTTCATCCGCTCCAGGTCCGCCGCCACGGCCTCCGCCAATCCTCCGCGGTGCTCGATAATCGAGCGCGCCACGTGGTTGCCGATGCCGTGGACGCCGATCAGCCGGCCCTGGGGTGCGTTGAGCACCTCGCGGGCGCTGCCCAGGCGTTCGACCAGTTGTCGGAAGCGCACCGGCCCGACCTCCGGGATCAGGTTGAGCCCGATCCAGGCCGCCGCTTCCGAATCCGGTGTGATGTCCGCCGCCCGGCGCAAGTCCTAGACCCGCGGGATGATCCGCAGGATGATGAACATCAGGTGCGCCAGCACGTCGACGCCGTTGCAGTCGTCCTCGCCGATGCTCTTGGATAGCTCGTCCAGCTCGGCGAAGCGCTCCTCAACCTTGTGCAGCAGGGTGGGGTAGGCGGCCAGGCGCTCGCGGACCGCCGCCACGGCCTTGCCGACGCCCTCCTGCACCTTGCTCCAGTCGGTGAAGTCCTCGGCCTTGAAG
>WJLX01000152.1 GCA_014728225.1 Candidatus Coatesbacteria bacterium
GCCCCGACGACGAGGACCCCCTGGTCAGCCGCCGCCGCTACCTGGCCATCTGCATCGACATCGCCGCCATCGCCCTGGTCAGCCTGTTCCGCTTTGGGGCGCTCGGGGCGCTCATCGGGGGGTGCTAATGGACGGCAACGGCGAGAAGCGCTGGCTGCAGTGGATCGTGCGCATCATCCTGCCCGCCCTGGTGGCGGCGCAGTGGCTGACGCTGTCCGGGGAGCTGGAGGAGCTGCGGCGTGAGGTGCGAAGCTTGCGCGAGGAGGTGGCGCGGCGGGAGCTGGAGCAGGACCTAGCCCTGGTCAGGCTGGAAACGCTCTACGGCCTGGGGCGGGGGCAGCAGGGCGGCGGTGATCAGACCGACGACCACCCCGGCGGCCAGTGAGGGCAGAACGAAGACGGGCAGCAGGTTCCAGGCCGGGGCGACGGGGAAGAGCAGCAGGACGGCCGCGGCGAGCTGGGCGGCGGCGTGGACGGCGGCGCCGCTGAGCGACAGGCCCACCGGACTCAACCGGCGCGGATACAGCGGCCGCAGGACGCTCATCACCGCCCAACTGGCCAGGGAGCCGGCCAGGTTGAACAGGATGATCGGCGTGGCCAGCGTACCCAGGAACAGGGAGCCCAACAGGGTGCGCGTCAGGCTGAGCTTCAGCGCCGGGAGGGGGCCGTCGCGCAGCAGGACCAGCAGGATGACCACGTTGGAAAGGCCCAGACGGAACCACGGCGCCGGTCGCGGCAGCAGGCCCTCCAGCACGTAGAGCGCCAGGGCCAACCCCAGCAGGCCGACCTCGCGGTAACGCTCGAAGCGCCGACTAACGGGTGACGGCGTCGACGCCTGCGGGGCGTTCATCACCGCCTCCTTCCACGGTCACCACCACGCGGTTGGGCACGCAGACCAGGCTCTGCCCGGCCCGGTCGACGGCGCCCAGCCGCACGCAGAGCTTCTGCGGACAGTCGGATTCGCGGATGCGGACCGTCCCGTCTTCGATAACGATCACCGTGCGGCCCACGGGACCGTCGACGGTCAGGGTCCGGTCCTCGGTCAGAGGCAGGCGCTCCTGGCCGCCGTCGTGGCTGATCACGGCGTAGGCGCCCGAGTCCTCGCCGATGAACCACGGCGAGACCGCCCCGCCGGCCAAGACGGCCAGCAGGACGAAGTCCAGCACCTTGAGGCGGCGATGCTCGGCGGTCATCGGACGATCCCGGTAGTCAGCGGATGACGGTCAGCTTGCCGCTGCGGCTCTCCCCGCCGGCGCTGACGACGTAGAGGTAGACCCCGGAGGCCAACGCCCGACCGGCGTCGTTGACCGCGCCCCAGCGGTGGGTCCCCTCGAGACCGTCGGCCCTGTAGACCCGGGCGCCGGTCAGATCGTATACCGTCAACTCGGTTCCGGCGGGCAGGTTGCAGAAGGTGAGCCGCTGGTGTCCCACGGCGGGACGAAAAGGGGTGGGGTAGGCGTAGACGTTCTCCAGAACGGAGCCCGCGCCGACACGGGGGACCAGGTCCAGCACCGTCGCCGCGGCGGCCCGGGCCCCGGCCACGCACTGAACGAGGTCCAGCTTGTCGATGGTGTCCTCGGTGGTGTGGTAGTAGGGGTTCCACTCCGTCCCGGCGTTCTCGCCGATCTGGATCGCCGGCACTCCGGCGCGCCAGAAGCTGGCGTGGTCGGAGCGGTAGTAGCCGGGATCGTTGTACTCGACGAGCTCGGCCGGGGTGTAATCGATACCCCGGGCGTAGGCCTCGCTGAGCCAGAGGGAGTCGTCCCGGGTGACGGCGCGCAGGTCGAGGGCCTCGTCGTCCCTGTAACCGTACATGTCGAGGTTGAGCACACCGCCGACGGAGCCCTCCTGCACCAGCTCGGCGACGTAGTAGCTGGAGCCGATCAGGCCCTGCTCCTCGCCGGAGAACAGGGCCAACCGCACCGGGGTGCGGAAGCGTTCCCCGGCCAAGACCCGGGCGGCCTCCAGGCAGGCGACGACGCCGCTGCCGTTGTCATCGGCCCCGGGGGCGTTGTTGAAGGGGTCCTCGGAGATGCTGTCGTAGTGGGCGGTCAGCAGCAGGGCGGGCTCGTCGGTCCCGGCGGCGTCGACGTGCAGATCGCAGATCACGTTGCGCCACTCCAGGGCCTCCTCGGTCTCGACTTCGCCGCCGTCGAGGGTCGCGCCGCCGTCGGCGGAGTAGTAGGCGAAGGGGGGCTCACCGCCGCAGAGCCACAGCTCGTCGGCGTTGAGGATGTCGAGGGCCAGGAAGCGGTCGCTGTCGGCGCTTTGGATAGCGCTCCAGCTCGCCCCGCCGTCTTCGGTGAGGAAGAGGTGGCGGTTGTCGCCGACGGCCCAGCCCGTCAGGGCGTCGGCGAACTCGACCTCGTAGACGAACAGGCTGAAATCGAGCGCGCCCGCGCTCCAGGTCGCCCCGCCGTCGTCGGAGTAGACCACGCTGCCCCGGGCGCCGACGGCGCAGATGTCGCCGCCGGGCAGAACATCGACGTCGAGCAGGTCCTCGCCGGCGCCGGTGTCGACGACCGCCCAGCTCGCGCCGCCGTCGCTGGAGAGGGCGACGAGGCCGGCGTCCCCGGCGGCGGCGATGAAAGCACCCTCGGCGTCCAGGCCGTCCAAGACGATCTCCCGGTCGAGCTCGACGGCGCTCCAGCTCCAGCCGCCGTCCGTGGTGGTGGAGAGGAATCCGTTGCCACAGGCCCAGCCGCGCTGTTCATCGACGAAGGCCAGCCCCCGGGCCGTCCCCGACCAACCCGTCGTCCTTATCTCCCAGGTGTCTCCGCCGTCGAGGGTGATCAACACCTCGTCGTAGGCTCCGGCCCAGCCGTGGTCGTCGTCGAGGAAGAACACGGAGCGGATGTAGCGTCCGGCGGTCTGGGGGCACATCCGCCAGGTCGAACCGCCGTCCTCGGTCTCGACCACGGTCAGACCGCAGGCGAAGGCGTGGTCGCTCGACGGGACGCTGAGGTCCCAGAGGCAGACCGTCCCGGCGCCGCTGAGATCGTACTCGTGGAAGCCCGGCTGATAGCCGAATTCGGCCAGCGCCGTGCAGAGCAGCTCGGCGGCCTCGTCACACCCCGCGGTGTAGGAGAAGCGCGTCGGGATCTGCGTCAGCTCCTCCAGGGCGTCGCGATAGCTGTCCTCGGTGATGCGGGCCAGCAGCGCCGGTTCGACGACCCCGCCGCCGAAGGGCTGCGGGGATTCGCTCTGCGCCGGCCCGGGCGGTCGGGTTTCGATCGGGCTGGGGTGGAGGAGGGCGAGTTCGCCGCCGGGGTGGCCGTTCAGGGGTCCTTCGGCGACCAACAGCGTCTTGTCCCCGGCCCGCCAGAGGACCTCGCCCTCGACGGGCGGATCGCCGTAGCAGAGGTAGTACCAGCCGTCGCCGTCGAAGTCGGCCAGGCCGACGGCGCCGGGCGGAGCTTCACCGGCGCCCAGCCAGCCCTGAGCCAGGGGTACGCTGAAACGGGCCGTCGATGGGTAGTCGGCGGATAAGTAAACGGTCGGGGATGCCAGGCCCCCGACCGCGAAGACGATCATCAACAAGCTGACAGCGGCGCGCATCGCGCCTCCCTGATTGGGCCGGACCGGCGGCGTCACGCTAGCGGTAAACGTACTCCAGGATGCGGTTGTATTCGGCGTCGGCGGTTCCGACGACCAGGTACAGACCGGTGAGGAAATCGTCCCGGGCCAGCTCGGCGGCCGGGAACTCGGCCTGGATCTCGACCTCGTTGGACGAGTTGATCACGGCCTTGACCAGATAGTTCTCCAGGCCGATGGCCAACAGCTCGTCCTTGAGGGCGTCGAGATCGCCGTGGGACTGGCTGGGGATGGTGACCACGGAGCACTGGAAGCAGACGAAGTCCTGCTGGGTGTAGATAATCACCGGGATGGCGGCCATGTTCTCGCCGGTGGCGCTGAGGTACCAGGTGTCGGGCTCGTCATCGTAGGTGACGAACTCGTAACCCTCCTCGGTCAGCCAGGCGTCGATGTCCGCGGCGGATTGGGCCGCGGCGCCCCCGGCGCCGAGAAGCAGCGCCAGTGTCGCCAGGATTGCCGGGAATGCCTTGTCGGGGCCGCGCCGTTTCATCGTTACTCTCCCCGGGCTAGTCGCCCTCGGTTTCGCCGGGAGGCTGGGCGCCCTCGACGGCCGGACGGGCTCC
>WJLX01000153.1 GCA_014728225.1 Candidatus Coatesbacteria bacterium
AGGAGAGCTGCCCCTAGTACGAGAGGATTGGGGTGGACGAACCTCTAGTGTACCGGTTGTCGCGCCAGCGGCACCGCCGGGTAGCTATGTTCGGACCGGATAAGCGCTGAAAGCATCTAAGCGCCAAGCCGCCTCCAAAACGGGTCTTCCCGGGGCCTCGAGCCCCCTAAAGGCACCTCGGAGACTACGAGGTCGATAGGACGCTGGTGTACGCACAGCGATGTGTTCAGCCTAGCGTTACTAATCTGCCGTGAGGCTTGACCATCATCTAACCAAACGGTCGGGACCCTCCACCGGTCCCGGCCGACGAACTCCTACGTAACTCATTTACGCCGCATCCCAAAGTGCGCAACCGACCAAACCTGCTTCCATCACCGAGCGTAACGGCTTGGTCTTTTGGTGGCGATAGCGGAGGGGAAACACCCGTTCCCATTCCGAACACGGAAGTAAAGCCCTCCAGCGCCGATGGTACTGCAGGGGTAACTCTGTGGGAGAGTAGGTCACTGCCAAGAGGCCATTATTAAAGGGGACCGGACTTGTCCGGTCCCCTTTTTACTATAGAGATCGTCAACCGTGTTCGGAGCGCTACCTGTCTGTAACCTGCTGATAACATACGGGATGGGCTGTTTTTCTGTCCGCGCTATAGGCTGTATTTTCCCTGGGGTAAATGGAAGAGATACGTGAATGATTATACGCACAGGCTAAAATATACAAAGCTCGCTAAAGATAAGAAAATGATAGCCCGTTTTTCTGTCCAGGTGTTTCAGCGGTACGGGTCGCCAAGGACCTGGGCATTCATCGCAATACGGCATATCGTTACGACAAGCGAATCCGTGAGCGCCTCGCCGCCGCTCGCCAGGCCGAGCTAGACCCGACGATCTACACCGTTACGCCGACGGCCGGCGGGCCTGGACGAAACTGTCGCTCAACGGTTTACACCACAGGCGGAACAAGCACCAGAAAGAGTTCGCCAACGGAAAGAACCATATCAACGGTGTCGAGAGCTTCAGGGGCTACGCCAAACGACGGCTAAAGGCCTCTCACGGCGGCTTTAAACGCAACTTCAGGAGCTTTGTCAGAGAAAGGTCGTTCCGCTTCGACCGTCTAGTCGATAAAAAACGCGCTCAACTACCTCAGGAGCAGACTTCGCGCTTGTTGATAATGAGGTAATAATCCCATACTCTTTGGCCACTTCGCACTGTGGCTTTACCCGGTGGGAGGGCGCTCCCCGATATCCCGTCAGCGAAAACCGCGCGGGCCCCTGCCAAGAGGCCATTATTAGGGAGGTCGGATTTTTCCGACCTCTCTTTTTAATATCTCACCACTGCAGCTTTACCCGGTGGGAGGGCGCTCTCTAAATTATTGATAAGGTGCAATTATGTGGTGATGGATGTAGGATCGGGATTTTAATCCCGACCGCGTAATCGAAAAGGGCGGGACTGAAGCCCCGCCCCTACATTAGCAACTCTCTCAATGGATCACTACTGGGATAGGTATGATGATCGATGGCCGATGAACGTCGAATGGCGGAGACGGAGTCCCCGCGCTACAGAGCAAGCCCGTAGGGGCGATGAGTCCCCGGTCGCCCGCGATTTGTGCTATTGGGTTGTTTACCCCTCACCCTGACCCGTGGGCGATGCTCCTCCCCATGGGGGAGAGGGGAACCGGTTGATTATCAAATGACGTGTGGCACGGGTTCTAGAGACCCGTGCGCGGCCCGTCAGGGCCGCTTATTGTTTGGCGTTCGATGCCATCAATACCATACCGTCCACCATTGCCCCTGTAGGGTCGGGATTTTAATCCCGACCGCGTAATCGAAAACGGGCGGGACTGAAGCCCCGCCCCTACATTAGCAACTCTCTCAGTGGATCACTACCGGGATAGGTATGATGATCAATGGCCGATGAACGTCGAATGGCGGGGACGGAGTCCCCGCGCTACAGAGCATGCACGTAGGGGCGATGAGTCCCCGGTCGCCCGCGTTATTTGTAATCGGGAGGGTTGACCCTCACCCTGACCCGTGGGATGAATCCGCCGGTGTCCGGCCGTGTCATAATCGGCTTCGTATCGTTCCGCTTTTGTTACAATCGGCATTCACCGACGCCCCACCAACCCAAGGAGCCCGATGCCCTACTGGCTGGAGCTGATCATCGGTATCGCCGCCCTGATCCTGGGCGCCGACCTGCTGGTCCGCGGCGCGGCGACCATCGCCCGCGGCCTCGGAGTGGCGCCCATCGTCATCGGGCTGACCCTGGTGGCCTACGGCACCTCGGCGCCGGAGTTCGCCGTCAGCGCCACGGCGACCCTGCGCGGCGTGGGCTCGATCGCCCTGGGCAACGCCCTGGGCTCCAACGTGGCCAATATCGGCCTGGTGCTGGGGGTCTCGGCCCTGCTACGGCCGATCACCGTCGAGCGGAACATCGTCAAGCGCGAGGCGCCCCTGCTGGTGCTCGTCGCCCTGTTGTTCCCCCTGGTCTTCCTCGACGGCTACCTGGCCCGCTGGGAGGGCCTGCTGGCCTTCGCCGGCGGGATCGCCTTCACCGTCTGGAGCCTGAAAACCTCCAAGAAGCGCGAGAACGTCCCCGAAAAGATCGAGCTCGAGGCCAAGTCCTGGCTGGTCAACCTGCTGTTCGTCGGCCTGGGCGTCACCGGACTGGTCTTCGGCGGCGACTGGATCGTCAACGGCGCCGGCGAGCTGGCCCTGCGCCTGGGGCTTAGCCCCCGGGTCATCGCCCTGACCGTCGTCGCCGTCGGCACCTCCCTGCCCGAGCTGGCCACCTCGGTGACGGCGATGATCAGGGACGAAAGCGACATCGCCATCGGCAACATTATCGGCTCCAACCTGTTCAACCTGCTGTTCGTGCTCGGAGGGGCCGTCGGCCTGGCCCCGGTGACCCTGGAAGCCGAGATCGTCGCCTGGCCCGGAGTGTGGTTCGACGCCGCCGTCGGACTGGGGCTGGCCGTCCTGCTCTGGCCCTTCGCCTCGAGCAAGCTGACCCTGGAGCGCTGGGAGGGGGGTATCCTGCTGGCGGCCTACGCGGCCTACATCTACTTCAGCATAACGCTGGGGTGAGTCGATGGCTTACTGGTTGAGCATCGTCCTCGGTCTGGCGGCTCTCGTCGTCGGGGCGGAGTTGCTGGTTCGCGGCGCCAAGCGTCTCGCCCTGGGTTTCGGGCTCTCTCCCGTCGTGATCGGGTTGACACTGGTGGCCTACGGCACCAGCATGCCCGAGCTGTCGGTCAGCGCTCAGGCGGCCCTGGCCGGTGAAGGCGCCATCGCACTGGCCAACGTCACCGGCTCCAACATCGCCAACCTGGCCCTGATCGCCGGGCTGGTCGCCCTGGTCCGCCCCGTCAAGGTCGAGCACGTCCTGCTGCGGCGCGAACTGCCCCTGCTGCTAGGGTTGGGACTCGTCTTCTCCCTCCTGCTCCTCGACGCGAACCTGGCGCGCTGGGAGGGATTGCTGCTCCTGGGCGGCGGAGCGGCCTTCACCTTCTGGAGCCTGCGGGGCGCCCGGGGGGAGGGTTGGGAAAGGCCGCAGCGTCAACGCCTGACCCCCCGGGAGTGGATCGTCTATCCGGCCCTGGTGCTGATCGGGATCGCCGGACTGTGGTGGGGCGGGGGGCGACTGGTAGACGGCGCCGTCGCGCTGGCCGACCGTTTGGGCATGTCCACCCGCCTGATCGGCTTGAGCATCGTCGCCGTCGGCACCTCGCTGCCCGAGCTGGCCACCTCCCTGATCGCCCAACTGCGCGGCGAGTCGGACATCGCCTTGGGCAACCTCGTCGGCTCGAACATCTTCAACCTGACTGTGGTGCTGGGTACCGCGTCAACGCTGGCTCCGGTCGGCGTGGAAGGCGGATCGAGCCTATGGTTGGACCTGGGAGCCGTCATCCTGGCGGCCGTCCTGCTCTGGCCCTTCGCCTCGAGCAAGCTGACCCTGGAGCGCTGGGAGGGGTGTATCCTGCTGGCGGCCTACGCAGCCTACATCTACTTCAGTATAACGCTGGGGTGAAAACCTCGTGGCAACGCACCGCGGGTACCGAAGCGCTTGATAAAAAAGGGACGACTGATTGCAAGTCGAGGTATAAATCTGTTAAATTGAATATGAACTAGACCAGAACCTGAAATCCGGGGAGGACGACCAATGCCCGAACTCAAATGCGTCAAGGTGCCGGCGAAGTTCGCCGGACCCTTCCAGCGGGCGGAGGAGCTGATGAAGGATTACTTCAGCAGCCTGGCCCAAAAACCCGCCGAGGGCCACCTGGTCGCCGGCAAGCAGGACCGCTACATCCTCTGCTTCAGCGCCAACATCGGCTACGAGCTCCAGCGCGAGTACCGGGAACGCTTCGGCCGGGCCGCTCGTTTCTTGATCTACCGCTTCGGTTACACCCTGGGCAGTCGGGACTGCCATCGTTTCATGGAGACCAACGGCGTCGATGACGCGATGATGCGGTTGGCCCTGGGGCCGGTCTACTTCGCCTACTGCGGAATGGCCAACGTCGAGATCCTGGAGGCCAGCCACCCCAGCGCCGACGATGACTTCCTGCTGGTCTACAAGCACCACAACTCCTTCGAATCCCACGCCTTCGTCGAGAACGGCGAGCTGGCCGAGGAGCCCGTCTGCCTGATCAACGCCGGTTATTCGGCGGGCTGGTGCTCGGTGGCCTTCGGCATCGAGGTCACCGCCGAGGAGCTGACCTGCGAGGCCGCCGGCGACGAGAGCTGCCTGTTCGTGATGGCGCCCTCACGGCTGCTGGTGGAGCGCATCAGCGAGCTGACCCGCCGCGGCGGAGCCCTCGAGCACATCGGCTGAGGTGACCTTGCTTCAGCGGTCGTCCTGTCCTAAACTCGTCGCTCGAAGGATCGTCGATTAACTCCCCCGAGACCAAGCGAGGTTCCATGCCGGACAAACCCGAGGACAAGCCCCGCCGGATGCGCGTCGAGCTGCCCGATAACGTCGCCGCGGGCAACTACACCAACGCCGCTCACATCGCCGTCACCCCGGCCGAGTTCATCATCGACTTCGCCCGGGCCCTGCCCGGGGTCAAGAAGATCAAGGTCCACAGCCGGATGATCCTGCCGCCCCTGGCCGCCAAGGCGCTGGCCAAGCGTCTCGAGCAGGCCGTGGCCGGTTACGAGAAGAAGTTCGGCGAGATCAAGCAGCCCGGCGGCCGCCGACCGCCCTTCGATTTCGGTTCCTTCGACGGCGATCCCAGCGTCAACTAACGTTCTCCAGGAGGGCCCTTGTCCAGTCCAGCCGCTTCCCGCCAGCAGACCTTCGCCGAGGCCTTTTTCTCGCGCCGCTTGGGCCGCGACGTCCGGGCCGGGGAGATCATCACCGCCGCCCCAGACGTCGTCCTCTCCCACGACAACACCGCCGCCATCATCGGTAACTTTCGCAAGATGGCCGGCGAGGACGGCCGGGTCGAGTATCCGGAACGGGTCGCCGTCGTGCTCGACCACACCGTCCCGGCGCCCAGCTCCAAGCACGCCGGCAACCACGCCAAGATCCGCGACTTCGTCAAGGCTCAGAAAATCAACAACTTCTACGACCTGGGCCGCGGCGGCATCTGCCACCAGGTGCTGCCCGAAATGGGCCATGTCCGCCCCGGCGATCTGATCGTCGGCAGCGACTCCCACACCCCCACCCACGGCGCCCTGGGGGCCTTCGCCTGCGGCATCGACCGCACCGAGACCGCCGGGCTCTGGCTGCAGCGCGAGACCTGGTTCAAGGTCCCCCAAACCATCCGCTTCGACCTCGGCGGTGAGTTCCAGCGTTGCGTCTTCGCCAAGGACCTGATCCTGCGCCTGATCGGCCTCGTCGGCGCCGCCGGGGCCAACTACCGCTCCGTCGAGTTCGCCGGACCCGGTGTCGCCGCCCTGTCCCTGGACGAACGGTTGACCATCACCAACCTGGCCGCCGAGATGGGCGCCAAGAACGCCTGCTTCCCCGTCGACGACACCACCCGGGAATGGCTCGACCACCGCGGGATCGCCTACGACCCGGACCGCATCGTCCCGCTGGACGACGCGGCCGACTTCGAGCGCCGCGAGAGCGTCGACCTGGGCGGCATCGAGCCGATGGTCGCCCTGCCCCACAAGGTCGACAACGTCGCCAAGGTGAGCGAGGTGGAGGGTAAGCCCTTCCAGCAGGGCCTGATCGGTACCTGCACCAACGGGCGGCTCTCCGATCTGGCCGAGGCCGCCGCCGTCCTCGAGGGACGCCGCGTACATCCCGACGTCCGCCTGCTGGTCCTGCCCGCCTCCGAGGAGGTCTACGACGCGGCCCTGGCCGAGGGCCACCTGGCCGTGTTGCACCGCGCCGGAGCCGTGATCCTCAACTCCGGCTGCGGACCCTGCCTGGGGGCCCACCAGGGCGCCCTGGCCCCCGGCGAAACCTGCCTCTCCACCGCCAACCGCAACTTCAAGGGCCGCATGGGCTGCGCCGAGGCCGAGATCATCCTGGCCTCACCGGCCACCGTGGCCGCCTCCGCCGCCAAGGGCGTCCTCAGCGATCCACGCAAGACACTCTGCGAGTGAAGGGGACGATGGGATCGAGTATCATACCCACGTAGGGTGGGGGCTCCGCCCCCCGCCGCCGACTATTCAGAGCATTAGGGGACGGCGGACCGCAGAGGGTCCGCCCTACGTGGGGTGGCGCAACTCAAGCCCTACGACGTAGGGCGGGGGCTCCGCCCCCCGCCGCCGACTATCCAGAGCACTGCTGGGACGGCGGACCGCAGAGGGTCCGCCCCACGTGGGGTGGCGCAACTCAAACCCTGCGACGTAGGGCGGGGGCTCCGCCCCCCGCCGCCGAATCTCCAGAACACTGCTGGGACGGCGGACCGCAGAGGGTCCGCCCTACGTGGGTCGGGCTGTTTGGAAACCCTGAGAAGCACAGGAACCGCGTAACACGCGCAATGAGAGGGAAGGAAGTCTGCTTCAGGTAGTTGGTCGGATAATGATGAATACCTTGAAGAGGCTATTATGGGGTAGACTTTTAGCCCGACAAGCAACAAGCAGAATCCAGGCAGTTATTACTGTTCAGCTTACAGTTTGCTAAGCGGACCAGCGGTCCGTTACCCAGGTTGGAGAACCTCTGCTCCAGGGGGGTCTAGCGTTTATCGCGCCAATTGCAATGAAGAACAGTCTCTCTAGTCTGATTAAACTCAACTATGCTGAAGGATTGGTAGTCAAACGTCCCGCTCCCCCTACGTCGAGGCAACCCACCCCCAGCCAAAGGACCGCCCATGACCCGTGTCTGGACCTACGGCGACGACGTCAACACCGATCAGATGTTCCCCGGCAAGTACACCTACACCTGCTCGACCCCCGAGGAGATCGCCCCCCACCTCTTCGAGGATCTTGACGCGACGTTCGCCGCGGAAGCGAGCGCCGGTGACGTAATCCTCGCCGGCGAGTACTTCGGCTGCGGCAGCTCCCGGGAGCATCCGGCCAAGGGACTGCGCCACGTCGGCGTCCGCGCCGTGATAGCAAAAAGCTTCGCCCGGATCTTCTTCCGCAGCGCCATCAACCAGGGCCTGTTGGTCATCGAGTGCCCGGCAGCCGTCGAGGCCTACTCGACGGGCGACGAGGTGACCGTCGACGAGGAGAACGGCGTGGTCAAGGTCGGCGGCGAGGAGTTCGCCTTCGCCGCCTACCCGCCCAAGGTGCGGGCCATCCTCGAGGCCGGCGGCCTGGTGCCCTACCTGCAGTCGCAGAAGTAAGCCCTCCGAGTTGACCCGCCGATAGCAAACGACCGCCGCGCGGCGGTCGTTGACGTTAGGACGGCGGCTCCCGCCAGGAGGGATCGAGGCGGTGGCGCGAGTTCTTGCCCGCCGACCTCCCGTCAAAGGGAGGTCGGCGGTGAGCAAGAACCGTGACACCGCCGGCGCGGGCGGCGGCGTCAGTCCGCTAATCGTTTGGCTGCCAGATGTCCTCGGCCTCATCGACCAGACGACGGAACTCGGCGGTGTCGCGGATGTCGTCGAAGTCGTGGTCCTCGAGGTAGCGGGTGGTGACGGTCTTGAGGGTCTTGCGCAGCCATTCCAGGGCTTCCTGGGTTTCGCCCTGCAGTGACTTGACGCAGGCGATGTTGAAGGCGGCGGTGTAGTTGGTCTGGTCCAGACGGAAGGCGCGCTCGAACTTTTCCAGGGCGGCGGCGTATTCGCCCTTGAGGTATAGATCGAAGCCCTCCGAGGTCAGGATCGGTGATTGCGTCTTGCCGTCCATGGTCGAGTCGACGATCGGCTCGCCCCAGGCGTAGCCGAGGATCTTATGCAGCTCGGCGTAGTCGGGGTCGTCCTTGAGTTCAGCGAGGTCCTTGTGATCGAGGCGGGGCTGGACGGACAGCTTGATACTGCGCTGCAGCCACTCGAGAGCCTGCTCGCTTTCGCCCAGCTTGGTGTAGGCCCGGGAGACGTTGAAGGCCAGCGCGTCGTTGGTCGGTGTCAACTCGAAGGCCGCCAGCCAGTCCTCGAGGGCCGCCTGGTAGTCGCCGGCTTTGAAGGCCTCCGCGGCGGTTTCGTCGAGTTCGTCGGTCTCGACGGAGGTTTCGAGCTGTTCCAGCTCGCTGCAGCCTGGAGCGGTGAAGAGCGCGAGACACAGGCCCAGCGTCAGAATCAGGTTACGCATCGGTCGCTTCCCCCTGTCGGCTTGGTCGAGGTTGTCATTCTAGCTCATCGGGCGCCGTTTCGCCAGCCTGCCGATCGGCGTCGGTTTCAGCTTCGGTCCCGGCGGGAGGCGGCGCCTCGTACATCGCGGCGGCCAGCTCCTCCAGGCGCTCAAACTCGGGGTGATCACGCAGGGGGTCGAGGTCGAAATCGTTGAAACGCTCCTGGAAGTAGGCACGCAGGCTCTTGCGCAGCCATTCCAGGGCGCTCTGCTCATCACCGACCAGGGAGAAGCAGCAGGCGGCGTTGAAAGCGTAAACCTCGTCTTGATCGGTGCGGAAGGCGGCGCTGTAATGCTGGGCGGCACGGGCGTAATCACCTTTTTCGTAGGCCTGGCGGGCCTCGGAGGCTGAGCCGCCGCCCGGGGTGAAGACCTCGACGTGGGCTTCGCGCTCACAGCCGACGAACAGCAACAGGCCGAGAACTAGGGCCGGGGTAATGATTCGACGCATTGCGGGCTCCCGGTTGCTGGTGGAATGTCAACAGGCCGCTCTATTAACATTGGATACGTCGGCTGGGGATCGGGTTTCACTCGGCGGGGAAGCTGAAGTCGACCCCGGCGCGGTAGAAGGTGACCTCATCCCCGCTGCCACGGCGCTGGAAGACCAGAGTGCCCGTATCCTCGTCGCCGACCAGGGCCGGGTAGGCGATGCTGATGTCGTCGAACTGCTCGTCGAGCCACTGGAGCCCGCCGTCGTCGATGGAGACCAGAGCGGCGAAACCACCGGGATAACCGCCGGGCAGCCAGCAGAACAGGTAATCCCCGGCGGGCGTCACTTCGAAGTCCAGCTCGATGGGCACCGGTGAGAAATCGCTGACCTGCTCGAGGCTGCCGTCGCTCGGATCGACGCGCCGGATCTGACCGCCGGCCACGCCGTAGATCCAGGCACCGTCGGCCGACCACTCCAGGTTGGTCAACACCGTGTCTGTGAGCGGCTCGTCGGCCGCCTCGAGGTCGACGAGGTACAGGCCGTCCTCCCGGGCCACGACCAGGCGGTCGCCCGCCGGAGACCAGGCGGCCTCCAAACCGTCGGTCAGGTAGGCGTCGCTTTCGCCGAGGCGGTCGTAGAGCCGGATATGGTTGTAGGTCCAGTCGTTGAGTTCGGCGTAGACCACCCGGGTGCCGTCGGGGGAAAAGCGGGGCCGGCCGTGCTCCAGGACGCAGTTGCGCCGAACGATGGTCTCCCGCTCGCCGGTGGTGTCGTAGAGCCGGATCTGGTAGTAGGGTGCGGTGGTCTCGTTATCGTAGAAGTAGCAGGCGATCTCCGCGGCGTCGGCGCAGAGGTCGGTATCATGCACCGGCCCGTCGATGATCGTGAACAGCTCCTCGACGGCGCCGAGGCGAAAACCGCGCTGGAGTAGGCCGTCCGTGGCGGTGTCGCAGCCCGTGACGCCGACGATGAGGATGATCGACAGGGCCAAGGCGCTGATCAGCTTCTGCATGGCGTTTCCTCAGAGGGCGGATGAAGAAGAATCTTAGGACGGACGGGGGGTGGTGTCAACCCGCTCCGTGAGGGACAAACTGGAGAAGCAAGCACAACGGACGCCCGGGGGCGTCCGTTGTCGCACTCAGGTTGGATGATTGTGCGGTCTAGAGCCGCTCGGCGACGGCCTCGGCGACCTTGAGGGTCCCGGCGGCCTTGTCGCGGCCGACGATGTCGTAGGTCTTGGGGGCCTGGGCATCGGCGTAGAGGGCGGTGACGGCCTTCCAGATGCGCCCGGCGGCCTCGTGCTCGCCCAGCCACTGGAGCATGATCCGGGCGGCGAGGAACATCGCCGTCGGATTGACCACGAACTGGCCGGCGTACTTGGGCGCCGAGCCGTGGTTGGGCTCGAAGACGCCGTAGTCGGCGCCGATGTTGCCGCTGGCGCCGAAGCCCAGCCCGCCGACGAGCTGACAGCCCTCGTCGGAGATGATGTCACCGAACATGTTGCTGGTCACCAGGACGTCGTAGGCCTCGGGGTTCTTGATAAACCACATCGCCGTGGCGTCGACGTTCTCCTCGTTGGTCTCTAGGCCGGGGAACTCCTTGGCGACCTCGTTGAAGATCTCCAGGAACAGGCCGTCGGTCTGGCGGATGACGTTGGCCTTGTGGACGGCGGTGACCTTCTTGCGGTCGAACTGCTTGGCGTAGTCGAAGGCGGAGCGGATGATGCGCTCGCAGCCCTTGCGGGTGAAGACGCGGCAGGAGATGGCCGTCTCCTCCTCGTCGGCGAAGCGCTCCAGGTTGGGCAGGATGCCGATGAGCTCCTTGGGCAGGGGCCGGGCCTCGACCATCGAGTACAGCCCTTCGGTGTTCTCGCGGAAGATGACCATGTCGATGTTGTCGCGGTAGTTGAGCGGCACCCCGGGGATGGCCTTGATCGGGCGCATGTTGGTGTACAGGTCCATCCTTTGGCGGATCTGCAGGATCGCGCTCTTGAAACCTTTGACGCCGGGGCGCGAGGTGATGGCGCCGAAGAGGCAGGCGTCGGTGCTCTCCAGCACATCCCAGGTCTCGGGCGGGACCGTATTGCCTTTGGCCTCCCACATGCACCAGCCGGCGTCGGCGTCCACCCAGTCGATGTCCAGCTCGAGGGCGTCCATGATGATCATGGCCGCTTTCATCACGTCGTGCCCGACGTCGTCGCCGGGAATACGGGCGATCTTGTAACCCATCTCTCTCCCTGTCGGTCGCCCCGCTTGGGGCTGATCGGTTGCTGCGGATCGTCAGAACGGGTTGACTAGCTGGAGGTTATCAGCGCCGCAAGCGCTCGTATCAGCAACGGCTGATTGTAACACGGGGCCGCCGCTCGGGCAACCGTCGGGTGCCGCCCCCGGCGGCGTCACGGTTCTTGCTCGCCGCTCCGATCCGCTTTGGCGAGCGGATCGAAGCGGGCAACAACCGCGCCGCGCCTGACGTTCCAGCCGTCCCGTCCGGCCGCTGTCGAACCGGTCCGCTGACGGGTGAGCGAAGGATGGGCGCCACACTCCCCCGCCATGTTGGGGGTCGCCTCGGGGTGTAAACGAACGGCCGGAGGGAATAGGCCCGGCCGCTATGCGTTACTAGGGGTGGGGTTACTGGTACAGGCTCTTGAGAGGCCCCCATGAAGTGGTTACAGCAAGTAATTTGGAGTCTACGATATCGTACCACTACTTATTGAGCCACTCGCCGTCGGTTTTTTCTCGCCGTCGGTTTTACGAGGAAGAAGTCGGCTTCGGCGATTGCCAGATAAGTGTAGTCTTCTATCGTTACCCGGATATCGTAGGCCACGCCCTCGAGGGCGCCGGTGTCGCAGGCGGGCTCGCTGAAGTCTTGAGGCAGGGTAAGGGTTAGTTGAATGTTGTCGGCCCCGGTGATTTCGAACATAGCTTCGGCGGCGTCCAGTTCGTCCTGCAGGCCCCAGGAGGCCGGTATCTCGTCGACGACGTCGGCATCGTCGAAGTAGAAGACGAAATCATCGGCGAAGATAGTCTGGTACAAGTCGATGTCGGCTTCCTCCCAGCACTGCTCCAGCAGCAGGATGGCGCCTTCGACGGTATCCAGCCCCGCCTCGGGTTCGGCCTCGGTGCCGGTGTCGCAGGCGGTGAGGAGGAGGGCGGCCGCCGGGCGGATTGCCGTAGTGGCTGAACCTGTCAGCGGTCCTTCTGTGGGTTGAGTAATGAGGGGGTCTTCTACAAGCCGGTGGTGCCGGTGCGGTGGCGGAACTTGAGCCGGCCCCAGGTGGTGTCGCCGGCGATCTCGTAGGGGATGACCTCCCAGATGTCGGTGCACAACCACTGTTCGTCGCGGCCCTCGCCGTAGCGCTGCAGGCGGATGTTGCAGTCGCCCTGGGCGATGCGCAGCTCGCCGGCCACGCGCAGCTCGAGGTGGTAGGTGATCTCGTAGACCTTGAGCACGTCGGAGTCCGGCGGGTACTCGACGAAGTCCCAGTGACGGTCGAAGGACAGGGAGATGTCGGCGGCGTCGACGAAGAGCTTCCGCACGCCGTCGAGCTCCTCGTCGCGGCCCCAGGAATCCGGCGCCCCGAGAGCGGTGTCGTTGTCGTCGAAGTGGAAGGTGAACTCCGGGGCCAGCAGCTCGGCGTAGGCATCGGCATCGGCGGATTCCCAGGCGGCCTCGGCGGCGTCGAGGAAGTGCTGCAGCGGGGCGGGGTTGGACTGGCTCTCCCGCTGACAGGCCGATACGGTGACTAGAGCGGCCAGCAGGCAGGTGATGACTACGGCGGCTTTACGTAGAGTCGGCATGGCTGGGTCCCCCGGGTGGGCGGGTCTAGTCGTCGTGGCGGTCGTAGTCGCTCAGCAGGGCCTCGTAGCCCCGGTCCGCGGTCAAACGGCGCGTCTCGGCCACGGGGCCGACGTCGGGGGCCAGGTAGAGCTTCCACTGGGGGGTGAAATCGTCCCCGTCGCCGTCGTAGGTGAAGCACAGCAGCAGGCAATCCGCGAACTCGCCGGCGGGGGTGGTGACGGTCCCGGCCGCGGTGACTTCGGCCGCCCAGCCGTCGCCGGACCAGGCCGTCCCGGCCTCGAGGGGCAGCTCGAGGCGCTCGGTCAGCTCGCGCCACTCGCCGAGGTTATTCAGAAAATCGAGGAACTGCAGGCCGTCGCCGTCGTGGCGGACGAACATGTACATCACCTGACGGGTCAAATCGTCGAAGACGTAGAGCGGACCGTCGGCGGGCGGACCCCAGCGGTCGGGTTCGTAGCCCGCTGGAGCGATCTCGCGATAGACCGTCTCGACGCTGACGGCGTCCAGCTCGTGGAAGGCCAGGGCGTACTCGTAGCTCGTCCCCTCGAGGGGCAGGTAGTCGGCGGCGCCGGCCGTCGTGACAACGAGCAGTGGGATGAAAACCGCGATCCGTTTAACGGTACTCATACTTGACCGCCCCCCAGCTTTGGGCCACCTTCGTCAGTTGCGGAAAATAGAAATCGCGCCAATCGACGATGTACCATGCGCCGCCGTTTTTGTTCAGTTCGACGGACAGAATGCCCTGGCACTGAACCAGCCCGGTGTCGTCGTTGATCCGCAGATCGTAGGCGACGTTGGGACTGGTGAAGGTGTCGCCCTCGGGCGCGGTGTAGTCGGGAACGTCGAGGCGCAGGTAGATGTCGGCTGGAGCCACGGCGGCGAACAGGTTGGCGGCGGAGTTCAGCTCCTCCGCCAGGCCCCATTGCTCGGGCAGACCGGCGTCGACATCGTCATCGTCGAAGTGGTAGGTGAAGCCGAGGTCCTCGGCGAACAGGGTGGTGAAGCCGGCGAGATCGCCGTCCTCGTAGGCGCGTTCGAGCTCGGTGAAGACCTCGCCCACCGTCGAGCGGAGGCCTTCGTCGTCCTTGTCGGCGGTCGGTGAAGCGCAGCCGCCCAGGAACACAATACCCGTCAGGCCCAGCAGACCCGCCAGGAGGCATGGCAGTCGCTTGCTTTTCATTGATAGCCTTTCGTCGGTCCCCGCTGTTGCCGGTTGGTTATCGGGATGTCTCGGCGGCGGGTGTTTCCGCCTCGGCGTCGGTGCGCTCGGCCAGGTCCTCCTCGATTTCCCCGTCGAGGTCGCCCAGGCTCTCCTCCAGACCGCGGGCCATCTCCTCGAGGGCGGCCTCCATCTGCGGGGCGAACTCCATGAAGCCCTCGATGAACCCCTTGCCGAACTGGGCGGCGATCTCGCCGAAGTTGTAGCCCAGCTTGGCGAAGGCCTCGCCGAAGGCGTAGCCCCATTCCTCCCAGTCGTCACCCAGCTCGGCGAGGATCAGCTCGCCCACCCGGCGCTGGCGCTCCGGGTCCTTCTCCAGCTCCCGGGAGTAGGCGTCGTACTCCTCCGGAGTGACGCCGTACTCCTCGTAGACGGCGTCGGCCTCGGAGCCGAGGAAGCCCGCCGCCACCAGCTCGACGGTCATGCGGGCATAGGTCTCCTCGTCCATCACCGGCTCCTCGTCGCAGGCGATCAGGACCAGCAGCGGCAGGAATAACAACGTCAGGGCGCGGCGCATCATCTACCTCCCGGGTCGTTGTCTCAAGCTGACAGCTCCAGTGGTTAGTATAGCCCAGGACTTCCACTCTGTCACTCTCCGCCCTCCTCCAGGCCGACCAGGAAGCGCCTGATCTTGCCCGTCGAGGTCCGGGGGAAGGGCTCCGTACGCAGATAGAGGTCCTTGATGCGTTTGTAGGAAGCCAGCTTGTCGTTTACCCGCTGGATCTCGGCCTCGATCAAGCTCCGGGCGTAGGCCCCGTCGGCCCGGACGCCCTCCGCGGAGGCGCGTTCCTTGACGTACTCCCAGTCCGGCAGGGCCAGCAGGACCACGTCCTCGCGGTTGCCCTCGGGCAGGCGGCGGCCGCTGACGATGAACTCCTCCAGCAGGGGGTCGTCGGCGAAGTAATCCTCGAGCTCCTCGGGGTAGACGTTCTTGCCGGCGGCGGTGACGATGACGTTCTTGAGCCGGCCGGAGATGCGCAGCCGACCATCGGCGCCGATCCAGCCGATGTCGCCGGTGCGGAACCAGCGCGCGTACCACTCGGGATGGGCGGCCTTGACCTCGGCCAGACCGTCGCCGGCGCTGTAGAGCAGGCGCCCCTCCGGGCGGTGCTCGCGCTGCGGCGGCGTCTCCATGGCGAAGAAACCCTCGCGGTTGGCCAGGTCGTTGGCCAAATAGCCCGGGGTCACCTGGGGGCCGCGGATGCAGATCTCACCCTCGCCCAGCTCGTTGGGGTTGTCCAGGTGCATCTCGGCGGCGTAGAAGATCGGTCCGACGGATTCCGGCGCCCGCAGGCGGGCGCCGTTGTAGTTGAGGTTGGTCGTCGGGCTGCACTCGGTCAGGCCGTAGCCCATGATGCAGAGGATCCCCAGCCGCTCGAAGCCCCGGGCCACCGCGGGTGACAGTGCCGCGGCGCCGGAGATGAAGGCTCGCACCGCGCCCAGACCGGCCTTCTCCCGCAAACTACGGAACAGCCCCTTGCCCCAGCGCCCGCCGAACAGCCGCCCGAAGCCCTCCAGCCCGTAGAGCAGGCCGATGACCAGGCGCTTGAAGAAGGGCAGTTGCTTCAGCTTGGCCCGCAGGCCCTTGTAGAGCTTCTCGAACAGCAGGGGCACCCCCAGCATCATCGTAATCCCGCCCTCGCGCATGTCGCGCAGCAGGTCCCGGCTGTTGAGCCGCTGGGCGTAGAGGATCGTCGAGCCGCTGTGGAGCTGGTTGAAGAAGCCGCAGGTGCACTCGAAGGTGTGGAACAGGGGCAGCACGGAGAGAAAGTTGTCCATGGGGCCGGTGTACATGGCGTAGTGGAGCTGCTTGACGTTGAAGGCCACGTTGCGGTGCAGCAGGCGCACGACCTTGCTGCTGCCCGTGGTGCCCGAGGTGAACAGGATCGCCAGCTCGTCCTCGGGTTGCGGCTTGTCGGCCGGCGGCTCGGCCTCGTCGACCACGGCCGCGGGATCGACCAGCTCCCAGTCGTCGAGGTTGATCAGGTGCTCGAGCTTCGGGAACTCCTCCCGGCGCCCCGCGACATCCTCGATAACCTGGCCTTCGCAGATCAACGCCTGGATCCCGCTCTTGGCGATCACCGCGCCGTACTCCGTCGGCGTCAGCAACTGGTCGATGGGCACCACGACGATGCCGCTGAGGATGATCCCGCAGTAGGCCAGCGGCCAGGCCGGCTGGTTGCGCGACAACAGGCCGACGCGGTCGCCCTTACTCAAGCCCAGCTCCCGCAGCCGGGCGTTGATCGCCAGGGCCCGCCTGGTGAACTCGCTGCCGGTGAAGACTCCAATCTCCTCGTCCTCACCGTAGCGGCCCTTGAGGAAGGGCTCGTCGGGCCAGCGCTCCCGGCGGTGGTAGACCAGCTCGGCCACCGTGGCCGGGAAGCCGTCAATCGGCGGGTGATACTCGCCATAGGGGCGAACGAAACGGGGATCGACCATGAGGGGGACCTCCGGACGGGGCTGGACGGCTGGAGAGTACGACGCCCTTGATTGTAAGTCAGCGCGCCCGACGGCGCAATGTGACTTTCGGACCGGGAGCGGGGGACGCCCTCGCCGGGCGGGGTACAGAGCCCCTGTCCTACGGGTTGGAGGGTATTGCAGGGTCGGCTCGAAAGAACCGACCGTCTATTCGTGAACGGGCGGGACTGAAGTCCCGCCCCTACATCAACGACTCTCGCATTGTACTGCTCCAGGGGCCGCCCTCCAGGGGGCGGATTACGACGGCGTCCGTCTCTATTCAGACGATCCCAACTGCGCTGATCCGGTTAACGGAGAGGCAGGTACAAATCTGACCGTAACAAATGGAGTTCTAAGCGTCGGTTCGGCTGTCGCTGAGATACTGGAGACAGGCAGTATTCCCAACAACGGTAAACTTGCCGCCCACCACATCTATTATCTCGTGTTTATTCAGCAGTAGTTTTCTTACTACAGAGCAAAGGAGTCGCCGGACAATCGGCGACACCTTTGGTATATCTATTGGAAATGAGCTTTAATCCAGCCAAAACTGCACTGTTGAACACCACTTCCTGAAAGTATTATAATAAACTTTGGTCTTTGCCATCTATAAATCATAACATCACTTGAAACTGCCTGCATATATCCTTCATATAATCGTAGTCCATTC
>WJLX01000154.1 GCA_014728225.1 Candidatus Coatesbacteria bacterium
GGATATCTCGACGCTGTAGACCCGCCCCTGCAGGGGCGGAGTTTTTTCATCCCACCCGGGGCCGCCTCGAATAAACGTTTTACCGCACGATAACGACTCGAAGCCGTTAGTCGCCCAGGGCCTTGATTTGTCCCCAGCTCGTCGGTTGGATGTCGACGTAGTCCGCCAGGTGGCAGGCGGCGTTGGCGATCAGCCGGAAGCCGTCGCCGGTCCAGAAGTGGTCATCGCTGGAGCTGTAGTTGATGCCACAGACGCTCTCGTCGGCGTTGAGGGCCACGCCGCCGGCGTCGGTGAAGTGGGCCAACTCGACGGCCCCGGGGCGCAGCTCCGTTTGCACCCGACCGTAAACGTTACCTACACCGTCCACGCCATCGAAGATTGTGTGGCCTGGATTGTCGATAATCAGATCTTGGTAGCCATGAAGATGTTCACCAGATGTACAACCATATGGGCTGTACTGGTCATCCCACCAACGTCCTGTTGGCGCATTAGCGAAGGGGCCTTTCAGCGAATAATAGATGCTGAGCACTTTCCCGCCTCCGTCGACATAATCGGCCAGCAGATCACCGAAGGCCACGGGGTCGCAGATCGAATGGAAACCGTCGTTCAGCGCGCAGTCGTAGAGCTGGAGCACAGACAGCGGTGGCAGGGTGTCCTGGATTGAGATACGGTAGACGGTGTCGAAGCGCGGATCATCGAGCAGGTAGCCGTACAGGTCGTCGAAGTAGTTGAAGCCGTTGACCAGCAACACCGCCGACAGGGCGTGGGCGCCGACGACCAGCGCCAGGAGAAACACGATCAGCCGTTTCATCGTCATCACCTCACTGGACCCAGCGCGATTGGTTTTGGATGTGCTCGGCCCACATTTCGTCCCAGGTGCCCCAGTCGTCGATCTTCATCTCGAGGACCATCTCAGCGTGGCCGTAATCCGGATACCCATCCGGGAAGACCTCCGGCCAAGCGCTGTGCTTGTACCAGTCCCAGTGGCAACCGTCGTTCGGATCACCGGGCCAGTAGTCGGGTTCATACTCGGGACCCTGGGTTTTACCCTGGGGATGGGGGAAGTTGTTGAAAACCATACCGTACAAACTGGGAGCCTGATCATCCAGTTCATATCTAGATAAGTCGTTGTTCCAGTTCCACCAGTGAATCGGCTGGACCGTGGTGTTGACCGTCTTGGCCCAGGCGATGGGGATCGCCTCGCCCACTTCGATGTAGGGATCATCGTCGGGGGTTACAACCAGGTAGTAGCAGTACTGGATCGGCGGATCAAGGTCGCGTCTCAGGTGGGGTTCATGGTCGTCGGGATTGGTCGGATCGTAATAACCGCGGTAGGCGGCCTCGCCCAGGATGTAATTCGATGGCGGCGGCGCTTACACTTGTCGTTACGAGAAGTACGGCCAGCAGGGCCGTTAGGGCTGCGGTTCACTTCATCTCGCCTCCTTGGTTGGGGTTTTGGCTTGTGAACGTTAAAATTAAACTAGCACAAAACGGCCGCCCCGGCAAGGACGCCCGTCATATTCATAATAGAAAAGCGGGGACCGGGTGGTCCCCGCTTCGACTAAGATGCACTCTTGGTAATGTCTAGGGATAGATGCCCCGCAGTTCGGTCGCCCGGGCGACGCGCTGGATGGCGAACCAGTAGGCGGCGTCGCGCAGGCAGATGCTCTTCTCCTCGGCCAGGGCCCAGACGCGGTCCAGGTTGCGGTCCATGATGCTGTCGAGCTTGGCGTTGACTTCTTTCTCGTCCCAGAAGAAGAACTGCAGGCCCTGGACCCACTCGAAGTAGCTGACGATGACGCCGCCGGCGTTGGCGAGGAAGTCGGGGATGACGATGACGCCGTTGTCGTAGAGGATCTGGTCGGCCTCGGGGGTGGTGGGGCCGTTGGCGCCCTCGGAGACCAGCTTGGCCTTGACGCGGGGGGCGATGGACTCGGTCAGTTGATTCTGCAGGGCGCAGGGGCAGAGCACGTCGCAGTCGAGGGTCAGCAGCTCCTCGTTGGTGATCTTGTCGCCCTCGAGCATGTTGCAGACGCTCTCTTCGGGGTTCATCGCCCGTTCCTTGCCCTTGGTCGGATCGAGGCCCCTGGGGTTGTAGATGCCGCCGTAGTAGTCGGACAGGCCGACGACGGTGCAGCCGACCTCATGGAACAGGCGGGCGGCCCAGTAGCCGACGTTGCCGAAGCCCTGAATGGCGATGCGGGCGCCCCGGGGCTCGAGGCCCTGCTTCTTCATCGCGTTCATGGCGGCGACGAAGACGCCGCGGCCGGTGGCGGCGGTGCGGCCCTCGGAGCCGCCCAGGGAGAGGGGCTTGCCGGTGACCACGCCCAGGGTGGTCTTGCCGACGTTCATCGAGTAGGTGTCCATGAACCAGCTCATGATCTGGCCGTCGGTGTTCATGTCGGGGGCGGGGATGTCCTTCTCGGGTCCGATCAGGGGCTGGATCTCGGAGAAGAAGCGCCGGGAGAGGCGTTCGAGCTCGCCGGCGGAGAGCTGGTGGACGTCGACGTGGATGCCGCCCTTGCCGCCGCCGTAGGGGATGCCGGCCAGGGAGCATTTCCAGGTCATCCAGGTGGCCAGGGCCTGGACCTCGTCCAGGGTGACGTCGAGGGAGTAGCGGATACCGCCCTTGGCGGGTCCGCAGGCGGTGTTGTGCTGGCAGCGGTAACCCTTGAAGGTTCTGATCGTGCCGTCGTCCATACGGACGGGCACGTTGACGGAGAGGGTGCGGACGGGCTCACGCAGCACGTTGCGATAGCTTTGGTCGAGCTGCATCATCTCGGCGACCTTGTCGAACTCGCGCTGCGCCTGCCGTAGTGCACTGTATTCTTCGGCCATCGGTCCTCCTGTAGACGGGGCCGGGGTTTGTCTCGGGGGCTCAGCCGGGGCCGGGTCGTGTTGGTGTGGGCCGCGGCGCCACCGAGGTTATGGTAGCTGATTGTGAAAAATATGTCAAGCGATTACGCTCGACATAAGTTGCCTAACATCATGCTGTTGTGGAAGGCGAGCAAAATAGGTTGGGGAGTTTTTCCCCGCTTAGCCGCCGAGGTCGATCTCCGGCGCCGTCAGCGGCGGCTGGACCGGTCGGGTGGAGAGGCGACCGCTGCCGGCCCGCTCGAGGAACTCGCCGTAGGTCAGCAACTCGACGTCTTCGATCAGGGTGTTGGGGCGGATGGCGAAGCAGACCTCCATCCCGGCCACAACCTGGCCGAAAACGACGTAGTCGCCGTCCAGTCCGGGCAGCGGAGCCAGGCAGATATAGAACTGGCTGCCGGCGGAGTCGGGTTCCCGGGCCCGGGCCATGCCCACAGCACCCTCCAGGTGGGGCAGCGTCGCGTTCTCGAAGTCGATGGTGTAGCCGGGACCGCCGGTGCCGGCCTGCTCCGTGTTCCACTGGGGGCAGCCGGCCTGGATCACGCCGCCGGGCTCGACGCGGTGGAAGCCGATGCCGTCGTAGAAATCGTCCTCGGCCAGCTCGATGAAATTGCCGACGGTTTCCGGGTTGACGGCCTCGTGGAGCAGCAGGTGAATGTCGCCGCGCTCGGTGACCAGGCGGGCCACCGGGGTTTCGGCGGCGGCGGGGGGAACGAGGCACTCGGCGCTCGCGGCGCCCGTCTCAGCGCTTATCTCGGCGGCTTCCTCACTGCAGCCGGCGGTCAGGACGGCCGCTACGGCCAGCACGGCCAGGGTGAACAAGGGGAGGGTCTTCATCGGCTAACCACCTGGTCGGGATTGGACAATGTCTATCAGCAAATGACGATCAAAGCTCGGGGCGCTGCTGCGGCGGGAGGGCGTTAGCTCTACTCCGGCAGAGTCGCTCCCGGCGCACCGCTCGGACCACGGGTGCGACTGACGTTTCCGTCCACTGCGACTCACTCCAAGGCCGGACGCCGACGCCGGGCTGGCGCAGCGACGACCCTCTATCTGCGGTAATCAGACTATGGTTCACTCATCAGCCCGCAACGGGCGAATGCCCAGGGGATCCTCGACCTCGCGGTTCTGGGCCCGTTCTTTGAACTCGGTCCAGCTCAGCAGCTCGACATCCTCGATGATCGTTCCGGCCTCGACGGCGTGAACGACCTCCATCCCGGCGACGACGCTGCCGAAGACGACGTAGTCGCCGTCGAGATGAAAGCGCGGTGCCAGACAGACGTAGAACTGGCTGCCGGCGGAGTCGGGCTGCGGCGCCCGGGCCATGCCCACGGCGCCCTCGAGGTGGGACAAGTCGGCGCTCTCGAACTCGATGGTGTAGCCGGGACCGCCGGTGCCGGCCATCTCCGTGTCCCACAGCGGGCAGCCGGCCTGGATGACGTGGCCGGGCACAACACGGTGGAAGCCGATGCCGTCGTAGAAGTCCTTCTCGGCCAGATTGATGAAATTGGCCACGGTGGCCGGGTTGACCTCGTCATGGAGCAGGATGTAGAAGCTGCCCCGCTCCGTGTGCACAGCGGCGACGGATGAATCCACCCGGGCGGCGGGTAGCAGCTCGTCGGCGGCGAAGGCGGCCGTGGTCAGACAGACCAGGCAGATCAAACTAAGCGTCAAACGGCGCATGGCTCCTCCCCGAACACTGGTCATGGCTTCACCGACAACCCGATTGTAGCACAGCCGAGCGGTGTTGCTAACCACCGCTTTGACCAGCGCGGCGGGCTCAAGGTATAATCGCAGTCCTTAAACTGGAGCGAAAATACCGTAGCCCGTCGATCGACATTAACGTAGATCCAGAACCGGCACGGTTCTCTGGGAGGACAGCCTTGCGCTTCCGTATCATGGTTTTCCTGACGGCGATCAGCCTGGCGGCCCTGGTGCTGCCGGCCTGCCAACCCACCGACAACGGCGACGTCCCCGAGCGCGCCCGCGAGCACTTCGAGCGCGCCAACGCCGCCTACCAAGCCGGCGACTATGAAGGCGCCCTCAGCGGCTTCGGCGCCGTGGTCCAGGCCTACCCGGAGACACGGATCTTTCCCCTGGCCCTCTACCGGTTGGCCTACTCCGAGTTCCAACTGGGCCGCTACCGTGAGGCGGCCGGGCACTTCGCCCGCTTCCTCAAGGACTGCCCCGATCACGAACTCGAAGACGACGCGCGGCTGCTCTACGCCCGCGCCCTCAGCGAGCAGGGCAAGTATTTCGAGGCCGCCCAGAGCCTGGGGCTGCTGGCCGCCGATCCCGACGGCCGCTTCTTCGACGTCGCCCTGGAGAGCTTCGAGGAACACTTCGCCGTGTTGACCACCCAGGAGAAGCGCACTCTGCTGGACGAGTTCTCCACCAGCTATCTGGGCGCCTACCTGTTCTTCACCCTGGGCGCAGAGGCCTACGAAAACGGCGACCTGGAGAGCGCCGCCCTCTACCTGCGCCGCCTCGAGGAGCACCCCCTCGAGACGCGCTACCGCGCCGAGGGCCGGGCACTGCTAACCGAGGTTTTGGCAGCCCTCGAGAAGCGGCCCAAGGTCGTCGGTTGCCTGGTGCCCCTCTCCGGCGACTGGCAATCCTACGGCAACGAGGTCCGGACCGCCGTCGAGCTGGCCGCCGCCCGCTACAACGCCGGTCACCCCCAACCCATCGAGGTCGTCGTCGCCGACAGCCGGGGCACCGTCGAGGGCGCCCGCCAGGCCCTGCGCAGCCTGGCCGAGGAGTCCCAGGCCGTCGCCGTCATCGGCCCGCTGTCCTCGACGGCCTTCACCGGTTGTCTAGAGCTGGCCGAAAGCTACGACCTGCCCCTGTTCACCCCGGCGGCCACCGATCCCGGACTGGCCGCCCGCTCGGATTACGCCTTCCGCAACGCCCTGACCTACCTCAACCAGTGCGAGACCCTGGCCGAATTCTGCAGCGAGCGGCTCGGCCTCGGCCGTTTCGGCATCCTCTACGAAGACACCGCCTACGGCGAGGGGATGCGCTCGACCTTCGTCGAGGTCGCCCCGGATTACGACATCGAGATCATCGTCCAGGAGAGCTACCCCCTCGAAGCCAAAAGCTACGTCGAGCAGTGCAAGGCCTTCCGCCGCCAGGGCCTGGACGCCGTCTTCATTCCCGGTCATCAACCCCAACTGACCGAGCTGGCCAGCCAGATCGTCTTCCTCGGTATCGTCGCCGAACTCATCGGCGGCAACGGCTGGAACGCCGAATCCGTCACCCGGATGGGGATGCGCTACGTCGAGGGCGCCATCTTCTGCGACGCCCTCTACCTGCGCTCCAGAGATGCCGACGTCCAGTCCTTCATCGCCGGTTTCCGCAGCCGGTTGGGGCTCGATCCCGGCTTCCTCGGCGCCCACGCCTACGACACCTTCGGCATCCTGGCCAGGGTAATCGCAGGCGGCGCCCGCACCCGGACCGAGGTCACCGCCGCCCTCCACGAGGTCCGCGACTACCCCGGCATCATCGGACCCACTTCCATCGACGCCGACGGCGAGGCCCACAAACCGCTGACCATCCTGACCATCGTCGAGAACGAGATTGTCGAATTCGGCACCAGCTTCGGTTACTAGAACCTGGCCCGGAGCGGGCTGGCGCCTGGCTTCCGCCGCCGTCTTCCTCGCTGGCTTGGCCGGACTGTGGCTGCTCTCCTCCCAGAGTTCCCTGCCCCAGCCGCCGCCCCTGCTCCGAGGTCTGGATAAGCTGCAGCACGCCCTGGCCTACAGCCTCCTCGGCCTGAGCGCCCAGACGGCCCTCGGGGTGCGCCACCACTCCTGGAGCACCTGGCTGGCCGTCGCCCTCGTCGTCGCCTACGCCGTTGTCGATGAGCTGCACCAGGGAAGCGTCCCCGGCCGCGACGCCTCCGCTTTCGACGCCCTGGCCGACGCCGGCGGAGCCTGCGTCGGCTGCGCCCTCGGTCGCTGGTGGGCCGAGCGGCGCCGCGAAAAAACACGATCTCGCTGAAACAGCACTGTACAAAATACTAAAACGGGACCCAATGGGTCCCCTTCTGCTACGACGTTCTATCTAGAACGGTCGGCGGAAGACCTTTGATCAGCACCCGGACGACTCGGCATCAGACCACCGACCAAGCGCGCCGGAACTGGCACGGTTTTTGCTTTATCGGCGCCGCTTGCCGCTTGGTCCTGCGGCAAGCGGCGCCTCCGCAAAAACCGTGCCAGTTCCGGCGTCCGGCGGCGTTCAGTCGCCGCCGGGCGGGTTGTTTCAAAGGTCTTCCGCCGCGGGTGTTTCGGCTAGCGCAGCCTGACCCAAGGCGGCAGGTCGTCCTCTTCACGCTTGCGCAGCCGCTCGCGCTGTCGTTGGACCTCCGCCTCGTCGAGTTCCTGGTCGTCGACGACGGGGGGCTTGGCCCGTCCGGCGTCGAGGTCGTCGAAGTAACCGTCGTGCTGGCTCAGTCGTCGTTGGTGCTGGGCGATCAGCTCGTGCCAGCGGCGTTGTTTGCGGCGCTCGTTGCGGACGAAGTAGAAGACGGAGAAGGCGATCAGGCCCTGGAAGAGGTGGCTGAGGGTCTGCCAGAGGGTGCCCTGGACGAGGATCCGTTCCAGAGGAAGCTCGCTGAAGGACCAGAGCCAGATAGTGCCCAGCAGTTCGGCGGCGGCCAGGCCGAGGATCAGGCCGACCAGCCAGCGCCGGGCGGAGGGTTCGACCTCCCAGTCGGCGTGTTGGAGAACGGCCCCGGCGACGGCGGCCATCACCAGGGGCGCCAGGTAGTATCCGCCGGCGGGTGAGAAGAGGAGGTCCAACCCGGCGTGTTCGGGCGGGTAGAGGGAGGTGCCGAGGAGCCCGAGAGCCAGACCGACGGTGGTGGCGCTGAGGGCCCAGGGCAGGGGCAGAAACAGAACGGATAAACAGGCCATCGCCGCGGCCAGACTGGTGTAGGCCGGTACGCCGGCCATCTCCTTGGTGGTCAGGCCGCCGAGGAAGATCATCCCGGCGAGGGCGACGGCCACCAGGACGCACTGTCGGGGCGGGCGTCCGCGGTAGAAGACGGCCTTTTCCGTATGCTGGGGGAGGGTGTCGGTCATCGTGGGCGGGGTGATTGTTCGGAGGTGAGGGCGGTTGGAGATAACGCAAAACCGGGGTTGGCCTCGGGGCGGCCCCTCCGGTTTGCTGATGCGGCGGCTGAGCGTCACGGGGTCGGTGGGACGGCCGGGAACGGGTCGGTTTGCTGCCGTCGCCGGCCGGTTACTCCACGGTGACGCTCTTGGCCAGGTTGCGCGGGCGGTCGACGTCGCAGCCGCGCAGCACGGCGATGTGGTAGCTCAGCAGTTGGAGCGGGATCACTGTCACCAGGGGCGAGAGCTCTTCGCGCACCGGCGGGATATGGATAACGTGGTCGGCGACCTTGGCGACCTCGTCGTCGCCTTCGGTGGCCACGCAGATGATCCGACCGCCCCGGGCGCGGACCTCGGCGACGTTGCTCATCGTCTTCTGGTAGGTCGGTCCCTGGGTGGTCAGGGCGACCACGGGGGTGTCGGCCTCGATCAGGGCCAGGGGTCCGTGCTTGAGCTCACCGGCGGGGTAGCCGGTGGCGTGGATGTAGGAGATTTCCTTGAGCTTGAGGGCGCCCTCGAGGGCGGTGGGATAGTTGTAGCCCCGGCCGATGAAGAAGAAGTCCTTGGCCTGGAAGAACTCCTTGGCCAGCCGGCGGATCTGTCCGTCGAGCTCCAGGGTCCGGCGGATCAGCTCGGGCACCCGCTCCAGCTCGGTGAGCACCTCACGGACGGTTTCATCGTCGATGGCGTATTTGAGCCGACCCCAGAGCATGGCCAGCAGGATCAGGGCCACCAGCTCGGCGGTATAGGCCTTGGTCGAGGCCACGCCGATCTCCGGCCCGGCGTAAAGATGGACGACGGCGTCGGACTCACGATCGATGGTCGAGCCCTCGACGTTGACCAGGGAGAGGACCTTGATGAACTTGCTCTTGGCCTCCCGGATGCCGGCCAGGGTGTCGGCGGTCTCGCCGGACTGGCTGATGGCCATCACCAGGGTGTCGCCGCCGAGGACGGGGTTGCGGTAGCGGAACTCGCTGGAGACGTCGACCTCGACGTGGAGACGGACGAACTGTTCGAGCAGGTACTTGCCCACCAGACCGGCGTGCCAACTGGTGCCCGCAGCCTGGATGACCACCCGGGCGACGCTGTTGAGCTGCTGACGGCTCAGGTGGAGGTTGCTGAAGGCGATGTCCCGGTGATTGGCGAGGCGGCTCAGGCAGACGTTCTCGATGATGTCGGGCTGCTCGTGGATCTCCTTGAGCATGAAGTGGGGGTAGTCGCCCTTGTCCATGTCCTGCTCGCCGAGCTTGATCCGCCGCTCGGTGAACTCGACCGGCTCACCCTCGTGATCGACGATCTCGACGGCTCCCCGGGTCAGCTTGACCACTTGGCCGTCCTCGACGAAGACCACGCGCTTGGTGAAGCGCAGCAGGGCGTTGGTGTCCGAGGCGAGGAAGTTCTCGTCCTTCCCCAGCCCGATGACCAATGGCGGTCCCTGACGGATGGCGTAGATGGTTTCGGGGAAGCGTTCGCTGATGACCGCCAGGGCGAAGTAGCCCTCGAGGCGGTTGTAGGTGGCCAGCAAGGCCCGGATCGGCGCCAGGCCGTCGGCCAGGTAGTCGGCCAGCAGGTGGGCGATGACCTCGGAGTCGGTGTCGCTCTTGAAGATGTGTCCGCCCGTTTCCAGCTCGTCGCGCAGTTGGAGGTAGTTCTCGATGACTCCGTTGTGGACGATGGCCAGGTGTTCGCCACCGTCGGTATGGGGGTGGGCGTTGAGGTCCGAAGGTTCGCCGTGGGTGGCCCAGCGGGTGTGGCCGATACCGATGGTGCCCGACAGCGGCAGGTTGGCCAGGCGGTCGGAAAGCTGGCGCAGCTTACCGACGCGCTTGCGTACCCCGAGCTCGCCCTGGTGAATGGTGGCGATCCCGGCGGAATCATAACCCCGATACTCGAGCTTCTCCAGGCCCACCATCAGAACGGACTGGGCGTCCTTGGGGCCGACGTAGCCGACGATGCCGCACATATATTGTGGAACCTCCTGGATGAACGGCGACGGCTGATTATAACATCCGTTCTCGGCGCTGTAGAGGTCGGATTCAGCCGCCGCTTAGTTCGCTGAGCAACCGGGCGGCCCGGGCCCGGACCTCGGCCTCGCCGAAGCCCTCGAGGGCGGTACTCAGTTCGGCGGCGGCCTCGCGGCGCCGGTCCTGTTGGATCAGGGCCAGGGCCAGATCAAAACGGGCGCTGGGCCACCAGGGATCCAGCTCGACGGCCCGGCGGAAGCGCGCCTCGGCGGCGGCGGGGTCACGTTCGAGCAGATACAATCCCAGGGCCAGATGGGCGTGGGGTGATAGATCGGCAGCGGCGACGGCGCGTTCCAGCAGACGCGCTTCGAGCTCCCCGTCCAGCCGCCGCGGAGCGCTCTCCAGGCGGGCCAGCAGGTAGCGTACTTCAACCTCGGCGGCCAGGTAGCCCTCACCGGTCACCCGTGTCAGATACGGGGTAACCTCAGCCGGGGTTGCCGGATAGAGATAGCCGTAGCCGAAGCGCTCGACGGGGGGCGCCGGTAATCCGGTGGGTGGATCGGCGAAATAGATCGCGGCGCCGCTGCGCAGGCGCTCCTCCAGTTGACGCCGACGGACGGGGTGCAGGATGAAGCCGCCCTCGTCGGCGACGCCAATGTCGGGGCGCCGGTCGCGCACGAAATGCGCCTCCAACAGCGGGAAAGCCAGGTCGCCGTTGAAGAAGGCCGCGCCGTCAGCCGGGACGGCACGCAGCAGGTTGTCGCCGTGTGGCCGAACGATATCCTGATGCGCTGGACCGTAGAGCAACGCGCCGCCGACCAGCAGGGCCAGACCGGGGGCGGCGGCGAGGACGTGGCTCCAGGGTAGCGCTCGTTTCTTCTCCAGCCGGTCGAGCAGCCATTCCAGCCCCCGACCGAGGGCCAGGACGGCCAGGAACAGCAGCAGGGCGCCGGCGGGCAGCAGGAAGACCTCGAGGTCGTAAGCGGCGTAGCCGGCGGCCCAGGTGAAGTCCAGCAGGACGACCAGCAGCAGGCCGCAGCTCAACAGCCGCTCCCGTCGCCAGGCTACGACCGCCCCGCCGACGGCGGTCACGATCAGGTACGCAGGCCACTGCTCCAGCAGGTAACGACCCAGCCGGGCGGCGTTGTGCCAGTACTGCCCGCCGCCGACGCCCCAGAAATCGCCGTAGCTCCCCCCGCCGACGACGTGCAGCAGGTTGGGCAGGCTGTCGGGCCGGAACCATGCCAGGGCTGGGGCGGTCGAACTCCGCAGCGGCAGGTAGAGGAAGACGGACAGCCCCAACAGGAAGGCCGTCAGCCACAGGGCGTAGAAGCGCAGCGGCGGGTGCGCTGTCCGGGCGAAGCGCACCACGGCGTAAAGCACCAGGGGCGCGAAGGCCGCCAGGGTCAACTGGTGCCCCAGGGCCAGGGCGAAGACCAGGGCCAGGGTCAGCGGCCGGGTCTGATCCACCTCGTCCAGCAGACAGCGCGACAAGGCCCACAGCAGGGCGGCCAGCCCCAGCAGCGCCGGACCGTAGACCTCCGCCCGCGCGGCGTGCTGGATGAACAGGCGTGAACCCGCCAGGGCCAAGGCGCCGCCGAAGGCCACGGCGGGGCGTTCGCTGAAGCGCCGCAGTGTCAGATAAAACAGCACCGTCGCAGCTCCGACGCTCAACAGGCTCAGCCAGCGCAGACCCACCAGACCGTCCCCCACGACGGCGCCCGCCAGACGACCCAGCTGCAGATACAGCGGATAGCCCGGCGGATGGGCCGTTCCCAACATCCGGGCCGCCGCCGCCAGCTCCGGACCGTCGCCCAGCGCGAAACCGGTGGGTGTGGCCAGAATGTAAACCGCGACGGCCAGCAGACCGGCGGTCAGGGCCGTCGCGCCGTCGCGCCGTCCGTGAGGAACGGGGGAAGCGTCGTTGCTGATCGTCATGAGGGACATCTTCTATCGACTGAGCGGCGGTTCAAGGCGGCGAGTTCACTACGACGGCGCTCCCGCCCGACGAGCAAGCGTTCCCGTCGTCACACGGTAAGGTCGTTGCGGCACCTGCGGTTTCTTAACCCTGCTCCGAGCCGAGCGGCAGTTGATAACCATCTTGAAGAGAGGGAGACCCGGGTCGGGTCTCCCTCGATCGTTACGACAACCCGGCGGTCTAGTAGGGGTAGTCGCCCGGGTAGTCGAGCATATCCGGAGCCGGCGGATCCATGTTGAGCAGCCGGTTGACTTCGTCGTTGACGTCGGCGCGGTCGCCGGCGTTGAAGTCACCGCTTTCGCCGTTACGGACCCGGCAGGCGTTGATGTGCTCTTCGGCGCCGTCCAGGGCGTCGTCATCGGCGAGGGTGGAGTCCTTGATGTAGGCCAGGGCGCAGAACAGGCGGGCGTGCCAGGTGGCCAGGGTGTAGGTGTCGCCGTCCTTCATGTACCAGTTGAAGTAGTTCCAGTCGAAGGGGGCGTCACCGTTCTCGGAGTCGGTATCGTAGTCGATGGCCTGCTCGAAGTCGAGGATGGCCATCGAGTAGTCCTGGGCCAGGTAGTTGGTCATCGCGGCGCCGACGAAGGCGTCCATGTAGAAACGGAAGAACAGGTTGCGGTATGCCGTCGAATCCTGGTCCAGCGGATCGCCGACGGTTTGCTTGCCATAGGCGAAGTTGACGAAGGCACCGTCAAGGTCGTCACGGGAGAGGGCGGACCAGCCGAGGCCGTTCCAGCCGTTGGGATAACCGGGATCGACGGCCAGGGCTTCGTTGAAGTTCTCCTGGGCGCTGGTGTACTCGTTGTCCTGCAGATCGAGCCAACCGGCGTCGCAGTACTCCTCTGGGCTGGCCGGAACCGGGACGGTGGGCTCTTCGCATCCCACCAGGGAAACGATGAGCACGAACAGGGCGATCCCGACAAACAGGTGTTTACCTTTCACAGGGAAATCCTCCTTCAATGCATGGCCTCTAGCGGACCAGAACCATCCGCCGCGTAGCGCTGTTGGATTCCGTTTCGAGCTTGTAGAAGTAAACGCCGGGCTCGGCCAGCCGACCGGCGGTGGTGCAGCCGTTCCAGCTGATGTCGTGACGACCGGCGGGAAGGGTTTCGTCGACCAGGGTGGTCACCAGTCGACCGGAGATATCGTAAACGTCGAGGCGGACGGTACCGCTCTGCTCCAGGGAGAAGCCGATGGTGGTCCGGTCGCCGGCGACGTAGGGGTTGGGGTAGTTCTGTTCGAGGGCGAAGACGGGCCGCGGGTCGTGACCGATCTCGTCGATCTCGACGTACTCGGTGTAGCCGACGGCGTAGAGTCCGAACTCGTCGACGGCGGCATAGACCTCGTCGGCCTGGCGGTCGAACTGGGCGGCGACGCGATTCCAGCGCTCGCTGTTAACGTCGAAGCGGTAGAGGCCCAGCAGGTCCTCGTTGTCCACACCGCGGTCGGAGTAGGCCAGCCGCAGGGTCGCACTGCCGGTCAGTACGCCGGAGCCGGAGAGATCGTAGGCCCGACCGACGACGTGGAGACCCAGGCGGCCCGTCTCGGCGGTTTCACCGCGGGCGGGCGCGCCGGGGCGGCGACTGACGGCGCGGCTCAGCGCCGGGGCGGCGGCGTGATCGCCGGAGGTCGGCGCGTTCCGCAGGGCGCGGCTCTCCAGCAAACCGCCGCTGACGTCGGGCCGCATCAGCACGGTCACCCGGCCGCCGGTGTAGGCGTCGGCGGGGATTTCCAACACGGCGTTGTCCTCGTCACCGACGGCGCCGCCGTCCTCGTCGATGTCGGCGGTGGCCAGGAAGCCCGAGTAGCTCATCTCGGTTACATTGCCTACCAGGTCGGCGGCGGTGACGGAGACGTCGGCGGTACCGTAGAAGCCCGTGGGGAGCACCCACTGGGCGGTGTAAACGGCCAGGCCGTCGTCCCATTCATCGAAGGAGACGTCGCCCTGCTGGTTGCCGTTGACGGTGAAGCGGTGCAGTTCGCCGTCTTCGTCGGTGAAGTCGATGTCGTAGCGCGGGCAGCAGAAGAGGTATTCGTTGGGCGTGGCGATGAACTCGAAGTGGGTGTTGAAGCCCGGGGCCCGGGCCAGGCAGAGGGCGCCGCCGTCGGCGGGCTCGAAGCTCGGCGGGGTGGTGTCGCCGCTGGAGTCCTGCCAGAGCCGGTATTGGAAGCCCAGGTTGTCGCCCTCGTCGACGATCAGGTGGGGAATGAAGGCGATGTTGTCGTAGGTCGAGGCGTCGCTGACACGGACGATACCCTTGTCGGCGAAAGCCGCCATGGCCGTTTGGCTCGGATCGTCGGTCTGGGAAGAGTGAACCGTATCTTCGTCGGCCATCAGGACGTAGAGCCCGTCCCAGTACTTGGTGGCCTCGGGGTTGTCGGTGTAGGCCTTGAAGGCGAAGACGACGTCGTCGAGGGAGCCGAGATCCAGCGCGTGGACGTAGACGGCGCCGAGTCCGTCGGGCGGGTTGTAGTCGGCGACGAAATCGACCTGGACGCCCGAGGCGATGTCGGCGCCCGTCCATTCACGGGTGTCGACGGGGTCGTTGTAGTTGACCTCGGGGTAGGCGACGGCGTCGTCGCCCTCGGCCGGGTTGTCGTCGTCGTAGTAATAGTAGCCGAAGTTGTTGTCCCCGTTGCCGCCGCGCTGGGCCGAACGCAGGTTGGTGAACCAGTTCCAGCGGGCGTATTCGGTATAGGCGGCGGCCAGACCCGTGGTGACGGGGTCGTAGGGGCCGCCGAAGGCGTCGACCCACAACTCGTGGATGAAAGCGTTGAAGTTCAAGTCCTCGGCGGCGGTGCGCTTGGCGTAGCCCAGCCAGAGTAGTTGGATGACGTCGCTGTAGCCGCCGTCGGCGACCAGTTGACCCAGAGCGTCGTTTTGCCGGGCCAGGGAGTCTAGATACATCGCGAACAGCGGGGAGGTGTCCGAGGTCATCGCTTCGTCGGGATGGATCAGGTAGTCGGTGACTGAGCCTTCCTGGTAATCGTTGACGTTGGGATAGAGCTGTTCGGCCACCCAGGTCGCCGACTTGGCGACGAAGTGGGAGCTTTCATCGTAGTCGATACCGTAGAAGATTGACTTGGCGACGGCTTCGGCGACGGCGGTGCGGATGATGCCGATGTCGTCGAAGGGCTCGCGGGTGAAGCCGATGTAGGTGGCGGCGTCATCCTCGACGGTGTCGTCGTAGGTCAGCTCGGGGGCGGTGAAGTAGTAGTCGGCGCCGTAGGCGACGTCGACGGCCTGGATGTAGACGTCGATTCTCTCGTCGCCGCCGTAATCATAGCCCGAGGGGTACCAGTCACCGTCGCGCAGCGGTTCGTCCCAACCGTCGCCGACCAGGGAATCCAGGCAGTACTCCAGGTAATCCCCCAGGGTCTCCAGGCGGTCGGGTACATCATCGCCGTCGTCGTCGACGGGGTCGGTTATCTGATGCTGACCGGCCGTGGTCCACCAGATGCGGAAGTTGGTGGTGTCGTAGCTGAAGATGGTCTGATCGGGCGAGTCATAGCCTCGGGCGGCGAAAGCGCTCAAGGCGGCGAGTAGAATGATGGCGACTAACAAACGAACACGCATCTTTTTCCCCTTTCAAGGCAGCGAGTGAAACGGGAAATAAAAGTCGGCGTCGGCACGGGTTGCGGCGTGGTACTGCTACGGTTCGCCGTCCCCGGGAAACGGACTGCACTGACTTCTTTAACTAACTACCTTTGACTAACTTTCTTGACGGACTTCTTTCATTTGCTTCTTTCACTCATTTCTTTCACCTATTTCCTTTACCTGTTTCCTTTACCTGTTTCCTTCACCGATTTCATTGACCTTTTTCCTCGATTCGATTGACCCGATTCGTTTGACCCGATTTGACTGACCCGATTCGTTTGGCCCGATTTGACTGACCCGATTTCGAGTAGTGCTGTCGACCAGCTAAAACTGTTGAAGAAAACGTTGTTGTTGCGGCTGGCAGACGCCGCTGAGCCGATAAGCAAGTAGTCGTTTAATGCAACCCGGTTTAATGCAACCCGGCCGGGTTCAGACTGCGGGCGGCCCGCCGATCAAACCCTCGACCGGCCCGGACTACGACACCGAGCGCCGTTGAACGCCGCGGCCGCCGGGTGAACGGCTGGGAACGTCTTAACCGTTTTTAACCGTTTGTGTACATTATAACTGCAAAGCTGATTTTAGCATCCAGCTTATGGTGCGTCAACCAGAAAAGGCTTCCGAGCGCTGTTTATTCAACTGTTGTTTTGTGGTACGATACGGCGAGCGGCTAATACTCCGGTGCCGGGCGACCACCTGTTCCGCGCCTGACAGCACTGCGCCGGACTCGTGTGGGGGCGGACATCCGCTAAGGAACCAAGCGACGGACCGCCGATCGTCGTTTCGACAACAAGCCCTTGACAAGTCTCTATTGAGGAGTTTCCGATGAACAAGTCGCGTCTTATCGGCGCCCTGGCCCTGGCTCTGCTGACCGCCCTGCTGGCGGGCTGCGGCGGTGGCGTGGTCAACAAGGACCTGGAATGCGCGGGGGACTACGAACTCGTCGCCGCCGACGGCGAAGCCCTGCACTACCTGCTGGACGGCTGGAGCATCCGCATCATAAAACATGACGCCGGCTACTTCCTCGTCGAATGGCTGGAGAACGTCGACGGCAAACTACAGCCGATCGACGGCCCCGACGGCAACCCCTGGCAGGACGCCGGCATCGGCTTCGGCGAAGACCTGCTGGCCATCGGCTCCATCGACGGCCCGATGGTGATGGTCATGCGCGTCGGCGACGGCGCCATGAGCGGCTTCTACGCCGTCTACGGCGAGGACGAGGTCCACCCCGTCAACGCCGTCGGCGACGGCGAGAACTTCCCCGAGCCGCCAAAGCTCGAAGTACTCGATCAGGACGGCGTCTTCGACGTCCGCGGCGATAACCCGCCACCCCAGGAAGACACCTATTACGAAGGCGTCTTCCGCCTGGAAAGCCACGACAAGGTCATCTACAATCAGCAGCAGATCACCACCGGCTACCTCGAACAGGAACCCTTCGACGGCGTCGGCCTGGTGGCCGAAGGCACCCTCGTCCTGGTCACCGGTCCCTACCTGGCCGTCTACGGCGGCGGCGACGGCGACTGGGAAGGCATGTGGGTCGAACCCGGCAACGAGAAACTGGCCGACGAAGAGCTGCACCTGCAGTAACCGCTGATACCGTGCCACGGGTCGGCTGCCAGAGCCGGCCCGTGGCGTATAGCACGCCGCCGGGAAACCCCGGAAAAACCACCCATACACTCCACATACGCTACCGGGCTACGCCGCAACCGGCACGGTTTTTGCGGAGGCGGAGCTTGCCGAACGCCCAAGCGCCGCCGAGATGCAAAAACCGTGCCGGTTGCGGCGGTGATAACGTTGTGCATTAGAGAACACAGTTCGTTTTTTCGGGGTTTCCCGACGAGACGGCGCCTTGTCGCCCGCGCCGTTCAGCAGGTATAATGAGCTGCATCAGCGATTGGCGAAAGGAGAGCGGTGGATCCCAACACATTACGCTTGCGGCGCGTACTCTGGCTACTGGGCGAGTTGATCGGCCCCGAAGAGCCCGACGGCCCCAAGCGGTTCGCGCGGGAGAGCTCCGTTCACACCCTCTTTTTCGTCGCCAGCAAAACCCGACTACTGCCCTACGACACCGCCCCCGTGCTGCACCTCTGGCACGGCGACACCCGCTACGTCCAGCTCTCTCAGGAGGGAATCGAGGACCTGGTCGAGCTGGAGCGCCGGGTGCTGATCCAGCGCCTCGAACTGGCCGGGATGGATCACGACCTGCTGTCGGCTTTCCGGGTGACCACAAAGGGCCGGCGGGAGGCGTTGAAGCTCGACGGTAACGAACGCGACGAGCTGACGCCCCTGGTGCGCTGCGACTGCGGCGGCCGGCTGGAATACAAAACCTCGCGGACGGCGGCCTGGACGGTATGCCCCAAGTGCCGTCGCCGCGTGGAGATACCCTGCTTGGACTTTCCGGCGGTGCCCTATGTCAGCCGAGCCCGCTTCTGCGAACTCCTTCACCTGGAGTACAAGGTTGAACGAAAGCCTCAAAGCCAATAACTCTCCCGAAACCGATGAGTTGCTGTTCGCCGGCGGCGATGTCACCTTGGTCATCGGCGAGTGGGTGCCCTTCGGCGCCAACTACATCGACCTCTTCCACCAGAAGATCCGCCCGGGCTATGCCCCGACGGGCAGCACTTTCCTGGCCGAGGAACGCAGCGACGCCGCCGATTCCACCCTGTTCGAGATCCACCGGCCGCCGACGGAGCTGGTGATCCGCGACAGCGAGCGCGGTCGCCGGATCGCCTTTTCGGCCCGGCTGGGCTACCTGGAGACCGGCGGAGACGAGCAGGAGGAATGGGTCGGCGTCAAGCTCGATGTCTTCGGTCGTGCCTTCTACTGCGCCGACCTGGCCTCGGTCAACGGTTGCGAAGACCGCCTGTCCCTCGATTCCCTCGCCCCGGTGACGGCGGACCTGGTCCACGACACCTCGCTGATGATGACCTCCCTGCTGACCAGCGCCCAGAACCGCTTCCTCGAGCTGATCCACCGCGGGATGGTCAACGACCGCGACAAGTACATCGCTCTGCTGGCCGACCATCTTTATCGTCGGGGCGATGACGAGCCCCTGGGCGTCGATTACGACCCGTTGGCCTACGCCGACAGCCGGGCCGAGCTGGCCCAACTGCTGGGCGAGATCCACGGCGCCGCCCGCCTCGACGACGACGCCCTCCTCGTCTGGGGCCGCAGCGGCACCCTGCTGTTCAGCCCCCACTGGCGGCGCTACGAGCGGGCGTTGACCACCTACGGTTACATACATTCGCTGACCGACGCCGTTGATAACCTGTTCCACGGTACCGCGGCCAACGACGAGCTGATCCGCTCTCTCAAGCGCCGGATCATCGCCGGCGAGATCACCGAGGCCAGCGCCGTGCGTCAGGAGATCAACCACCTCTCCGAGGACATCACCACCTACGAGGTCATCTGCAACCTGCTGCGCGCCGCCGTCGGCTCGCTGCAGCAGGCGATGGACATGCAACTCGACAGCTTGACGCCCCAGCAGCGCGAGATCTACGACAACTTGGAACTCGATGAGCGTCTCGAGCTGTTGACCCGCAAGATCGCCGACATCGTTCCGACGATCGAGGCCCTCGAGCTCTCCCTCCAGGGGATGATCAGCCTGGTCGGCACTCTGCAGGAGGAGGAGACCGACCGGCTGAACAAGGTCATGCAGTTCCTCACCGTGGTGACCACGGTGGCCGTGCCGGTGACGGTGATCACCGGCTGGTACGGGATGAACTTCCGCTTCATGCCCGAGCTGAACTGGCCGGGGAGCTACTTCGTCGTCATCGGGGTCACCGTGGCCGTCGTCATCGGCCTGCTGTTCCTGTTCAAGCGCAAGAAGTGGTTCTAGAGCCCGGCGACTTATCGTACAGACGGGGGCTCATCGAGCCCCCGTCCTGCTCCATAAAAAACGCAACGATCCTATCGCGTGCCGCCCTCCCGGGGGAGGGCGGCTTGCCGGAACTGGCACGGTTTTTGCAAAGGCGACGCTTGCCGACGCTGCAAGCGTCGCCGCGATGCAAAAACCGTGCCAGTTCCGGCCCGGCAAGGGTCGGTGTTGACGCGCGCAGGCGCGTCTCTTTGTTGTCGGGCCCTGACGGTGGTGGCTTCGGTGTTTCGCTTGGGGCTGGACAGCTCCGTCAGAACTTGATTGGTTTGACGAAGCGGCCGTTCTCGTAGAAGGTTTCGCCGTCGGCGGTGTAGCGTCCGCCGTCTTTGAGGTCGCAGAGCATGTCCCAGTGGATGACGCTCTTGTTGACGCCGCCGGAATCGGGGATCGAGCGCCCCAGGGCCACGTGGCAGGTGCCGCCGATTTTCTCGTCGAAGAGCATGTTCTTGCTGAAGTGTTTGATGTTGTAGTTGGTGCCGATGGCCACCTCGCCGACGTAGCGCGCGCCCTCGTCGGTGTCCAGTACGCTGTGGAGGAACTCCTCGCCTTTGTCGGCGGCGGCGTCGACGACCTTGCCGTCCTTGAACTCCAGGCGGACGTTCTGGACCTCGTGTCCCAGGTGGATGGCGGGGAAGCTGTAGGTGATGTGACCGTTGACGGAGTCTTCGAGTGGTCCGGTGAAGACCTCGCCGTCGGGCATATTATGGCGGCCGTCGCAGTTGACCCAGGTGCGGCCCGCGGCGCAGTAGCTCAGGTCGGTGCCCGGCGCGGTGACGCGGAAGTCCTTGTGCTCGCCGAGGTAGGCGCAGATCTTCTCCTGGATGTCGTGGACCTCGCGCCAGGCGGCGACGGGGTCTTCCTCGTTGAGCTTGCAGGCTTCCATGACGAACTCCCAGTACTCGGCCAGGCTCATCTCGGCGTCCTGGGCGCCGGAGTGGGTGGGGAACTGGCAGAGGCTCCAGGAGAGCTCGCCGGCGGCCTCGCGCTTCTGGTAGATTTCGAGCAGCTCGGCCGAGGCGCGCTGGGCGATCTGCATCTTCTGCTTATCGACGTTGGTCAGGGCCTTGGAGTTGTAACCGGCGCGGATGTTGAGGAAGCGGTCGGTGGTTTGGAAGCGGGTGCGCACGGCCGGGCTGATGTACTTGAGCTGTTCCTCGGAGGATTCGTTGATCCGGATCTCGTTGAGGCCGGGGAGGCCGATATTGAAGGAAGGGTGGGCGCCGACCTTGACGACGGCGCGGCAGCAGGCTCCCACCAGGTCCTCGGCCAGGGGCGAGGCGTTGATCATGACCTCGTGACCGGGTTCGGTCTCCAGGGAGTACTCGACGATCAGGCGGGCCAGTTTATCCAGACGGGGGTCGTACATGGCTGGGCTCCTTGGGTTAAGCGCTGTGAACGGGCGGAGGCTAGTCCGAAGCCGGGGGTAGACGGAAGATGAAACGGGCGCCGCCGCCGGGGGGTGTTTCGTGGCGCAGCTCACCGCCGGTGGCGCGGACTGCCTGAGCGGCCAGGAACAGGCCCAGTCCGGTGCCGTCTTCCTTGGTGGTGAAGAAGGGTTCGAAGAGATGTTCCCGGTTCGCGGGTCCGACACCGGGTCCGTCGTCGGCGACGGCCAGCTCGATCATTGCGCCGACGGTGCGCAGTTCTGCGATCACCCGGTTGCGGGCGGCCTCCAGGGCGTTGACCAGGACGTTGACGACGGCCTGGCGCAGGGCGTCGCAGGAGCCGTGGACGGGCAGTTCCTCGTCGGGCAGATCGAGTTCCAGCCTCAGGTTCCGGGCGCGGCCGGCGACTTCGTCGGCGGCCCGGCGGCAGAGGTTGACGAAGTCGAAGCGTCGACGCTCGCCGCCGCCGCGAGCCTCGCCCAACAGACGGCGCACGGCCTCGTCGGCCCGTTCGACCTCGGCGACGATGATCTCGAGGGCCTCGCGGTCTTCGGCGGGCAGTGCAGCGGCGTTGATGGTCTGGGCGGTGAGCTTGATGGCGGCCAGCGGGTTGCGTAGTTCGTGGGCCACGCCGCCGGCCAGACGGCCGACGGTCTCCAAGCGCTCCAGGCGGGCGGCCCGTTCGCGCAGCTCGACGAGTTCGGCCAGCTCGGCGTTGGCGACGGCCAGTTGGTCGGCCAGGTCCTCGGCCTGGCGGCCGCGACGGCGGTGGTAGTCGCTTGAGAGCCCCAGGGTCCAGCCGAAGAGGTTGACGACTAACAATTCGGCGATGTCGCCCCAGACGAAGACATCGAGCTCGCCCCAGTAGACGAGGAGCTGGGGCGCCAGGGCCGCGGTGCCCACGGCCGCGGTCAGCGCTCCGCCCAGCAAACCGAAACGCCAGGCGGCCAGCAGCACGGGAGCCACCAGCAGCTTGGACCAGAGAGTGTCCCAGCCGTCGATCAGGTAGGCGCCGAGGATGACCACCGCCAGGCCCGTCAGCGCCAGGGCGCCGAGGACGTAGTCCGCCGTGGTCGGACGGCCTTTCACTGACCGCCGTCGCCTTCGATGTCCCAGGTGAAGGTGACGTCGTGCTCGGGATGACCGGTGTAGTAGGCCCGGAACAGCTCGACGGACCAGGAGCCGCCGCCGTAGCCGCCGGCGGCGCTGACGTCGGCGCTGCTGTCCGTGGTCTGGTGCAGGACGTACCCGGGTATCTCACCGCCCTCCAGCCACTCGGCGTCGGGCTGGAAAGCGACGGCCTCCTCGGCGAGGAGGTAGGAGGCGTTGGCGTTGGGGTCGCTCTGATGCTGGAAGAGGGGCAGGCCCTCCGTCGAACGGTTGAGTTGGGCCGATCCCCGTCCTGGATCGAGGATGAAACCCGCCGGGGACAGGTAGCTGTCGTTGCATTGTTGACGCGGGTTGGTTCGGCCGGCGCCCCAGAACCAGACGTCGAGCAGCCGGCTGCCCGCGGTGGCGTGGCGAGCACCGCCGTGACAGGTGGCGGTGCAGCCCTCGTCGGGGAACTCCGGGTAGGTGTCGGCGATCATCCAGAAGAAGGCCAGTTTGTCCTCGGGCGGGGGCTCGCCCTCAGCGTCCGGATTGCCGTTCTCATCGTAGGTGTTGAACCATTGATCGTTGTCCAGGACCCAGCGCCCGGGGTCGTCGCTCTTGGTCGACGAGGGGTCCAGCCAGCTGACCAGGAAATAGACGCCTTCGGTGTCGTAGACGCACTTGACGCTGGCCACGTCGATGCCGCAGCCGCCGTTGACCGGCTCGAGGACCAGCACGCTGGCCTCGGCTTCGCCCCAGGCGTCGTCACCGGTCTGGCCGTCGATGACGGGGGGGTCGAGGACGCGAACCGCGGCCACCGTCGCCGGCTGGACGGTGCCGCCGAAGTCGAGCTTGACGACCGGGGCGATGTCGTGGGCCGTCCAGGAGGCGTCGGTCAGCGCCAGGGCGAAATAGGTGTCGTCGGGGTAGGTCTCCTCGAAGGGTTCGGTGGCGGAATCGCAGGCGCCCAGCATTCCCAGGCTCACGATGACGCAAACCGCCGTCGCCGCCGAAATCGGTATTCTGTTTTTCAACATGGTTACCCCGCTGCGTTCGTTGTTCACCGCTCAATGACTTGTCAATCCGCCATCCATTATAGCCCAGAAAACCCCGCCGGGAAAGGCCCCGATTGCGATGAACCGCGGCGATGTGCTAATCTCTTCCTTTCCGGGCGATCACCGGAGACGGCCGAGGGGGATGATGACCGAGCGCCGGGTGCTGATCACGGGAACCTCGACGGGCATCGGCGAGGCCGCCGCGCGGCTGCTGGCCGAGCGCGGCTGGCGCGTCTACGCCGGGGTGCGCCGGGAGGCCGACGCCGAAAGCTGGCGGGCGGCCGGACTTGCCGGCCTGAGTCCGCTGTTCTGCGACGTCACCGACCAGGAGCAGATCCGCGCCGCCGTCGCGACGATCGCCGCCGAGGGCGGCGGGCTCGACGCCTTGGTCAACAACGCCGGCGTCAGCGCCGCCGGTCCGCTGGAGTACCTGGAGCCCGCCGAGCTGTGCCGGGTGCTCGAGGTCAACGTCGTCGGTCAGCAGGCGCTGACCCGGGCCTGTTTGCCGTTGCTGCGCCGCAACCGGGGGCGGATCGTCTTCATCGGCTCGGTCTCCGGCCGGACGGCCATGCCCCTCGTCGGCGCCTACTGCATGAGCAAGTACGCCCTGGAGGCCCTGGCCGATGCCTGGCGAGTGGAGCTGCGCCCCTGGGAGGTTGGGGTGATCCTGCTGGAGCCCGGACCGATCGCCACGCCGATCTGGGACAAGGTGGCCGCCGAGCGAACGCGCCGCCTGAGCGAGCTGGACTCTGAGGCCCTCGAACGCTACGGTCCGCTGATGGAGGCCGTTTTCCGCCGGGTCGTCGAGGGCGCCCGCCGGGCGACCGAGCCCCCGGCCGTCGCCCGGGTCATCGAGCGGGCCCTGACCCGTCGCCGTCCCCGGGCGCGCTACGTCGTCGGCCGCGGCGCCCGCGGCAGCGTGCTGACCGGACGTCTCCCCGACCGCCTGCGCGACTGGCTGATCTGCCGGGTCCTCGGTCACGACGCCCCGCCGAGGGGCACCTCGGCCAACGGCACATAACGTGCCGGACCGCTGCCCAGGCGGCTCTCGAACAGCGTCAGCGCCGCGCAGCTCCAGCGACCGAAGCTCTCCCCGGCGAAGCGTTCCAGTAGACGCGGCAGCTCCCGGGGCCGTCCGCGACGCACCCGGGCCAGGGTGGCGTGGGGGGTGAACCTCCGTCGGTCGGCCGCGAAACCCAGGGGCTTCAATTCAGCTTCGACGGCCTGATGCAGACGGGCCAGGCCCTCGTCGCCCGCCGCGACCGCGGCGTACAGCACCCGGGGCGGCCGGCGGCCGCCGGGCAGCGCCCCCAGCCCGGTCAGCTTGATCTCGAAGGGCCGCACCTGCAGCGCCGACCGCTCCAGGGCCGCCTTCAGCTCCGGCAGCAAGCCCGCCTCGACCTCACCGAGAAACTTGAGCGTCAGGTGGACGTTGCCCGCCGGCACCCAACGCCAGGCGCGGTCTTCGGCGGCGCGACGAACCGCGGTCAGGGCGTCGGCGAGCGCGCCGGGCAACTCACAAGCCACGAAGGTGCGCATCTGCAGCCTTTCCGTTGTCGGCGGCGTCATGGTCTGGAACCGGTGAGGACCGTTGAGCGCGCCGTCCGCTTCTCGTTGCGATCGCGGCGGTTACGGCCGCGGCGGTTCCGGCGCCCGTCGGTCCGGAAGCTCCCGTCGACCGAATGGATGGTCACGGTTTGCCGTTACGTTGATCCGGCGAGATCGAACACAGTTTAGCAACCCCCGCCGCCGGGGGTCAAACCGGGAGGATCGTGGCCGAATACCGCGTCGAGGAACTGGAACCGAGCGCGGCGCCGTTGCTCTGCGGCGTCGGGGCCTTCTACCACGCCGGCTTCGTCCGGGCGGCCGCCGAGGTCCTTCCCGGTCGGGTGGAGCTTCACGGCGTCTACGCCGGTCAGGCCCTGCGCGCCCTGTTCCCCCTCTACCTGCGCGGCGGCCGGGCCGTTATCCCGCCCCTGGCCCAATACTGGGGCCTCTGGCCGCTGCTGCCCGACGACCTGGCCGCCGGACGGCGCGAATCCGTCTGGCAGCGTATCGTCGAAGCCGTCGACGCCTACCTGGCCGACCGCGGCCCGGCCACGGTCCACTTCCGTCATCCACCCCGGGTGGTCGACGGCCGACCCTTGCAGCAATGCGGCTGGCGGGTGACGCCGCGCTACACCTACCTGGTTCGGGAGTCGGCGGCGGCCGGTTTTTCCTCCTCGACACGGCGGCAGCTAAAAAAGGCCCGGGGCCTTGATCTGCGGTTGGTCGAGACCCGGGGAAGCGCCGATCTCTACCGCCTGCACGTTGCCGGGATGCGGGCTCAGCGGTTGCGGCCGGCGCCACGGCGGCTGGTCGAGGCCCTGGCCGAGCGGGGCTTTCTCCTCGAGGCCCGGCGCGGCGATGGCGGCCTGGCGGCCGGGGTGCTGGCGACGGTCGATGATACGGCGGGCTATTACCAGTTGGCCGCCCATGACCCCGCCGGACGGGGCGACGGCTCGCCCAGCCTGGTGGTCGAGGGGCTGTTGCGACGTTTGACGGAGCAGGATAGAACCCTGGATTTCGTCGGCGCCAACACCCCGGCCATCTGCCGCTTCAAGCGCGGCTTCGGCGGCCGGTTGACGCCTTACCTGGAGAGCCGGCGGGTCTACCGGCCCTGGCGCAAGCTGCTGGCGCGGCTGCGGAGGTTCCGGGGCCGTGACTGAGCCGCGACCAGCCTGGCTGTCCTACGCCCTGGGCGAACTGGCCCGTCTGGGCGGACTGCTGCCGACCCAGGTCGAGGCGGGTTGCGGCTACGGCGCGCCGGGGGCTTTGACGATCAGGCCCTGCGCCGATCCCGACACCCTTGGGCTGCTGGAGTTACGGCGCGTCGAGGCGGTGGAACTCGCCGACTGGCCGGACCGGCTGCTCAGCCTGCATCCCGTCGACGCAGCGCCGCCAACCGGTGAGGCGCTGTACCGCGACGCCGGCGGCCGGAGCTGGATCAGCCGCGACGGCGACGGCGTCCACTGCGCCGTCGACTTCCCCGCCGACGCCTGGTACCTGCTGGGCCAGCGCGAGGAAGTGCTGCATCCCGAGCGCCGTGACTCCCACGGCCGCTTGAGCCGCTCCGTCTCCCGGAGCCCGGACCCGATCTTCGAGCGCCCCTGGCTGGAGCTGTGGGGCGCCTTCCTGCGCCGCGCCCTGGCCCTCGCCGGGCCGATCGTCCACTTCGACCGGCACCCCGACGGCGCGGAGTGGTCGCTGGCGCTGACCCACGACGTGGATTCGCTCAGCGAGCGCTCCTTGGGCCGGGCGTTGCGCCTGCTGGCGGCGGGGGTGCTGAAGCTGTCCGCCGAGCGGCTGCGCGCCGGACGACGGATGCTCAAGCTGCTGGGCGAGCCTGACCGCCATCGCTGCCTCGAGCGCTGCCGGGCCGCCGACGCCCCGGCGCGGGGGACCTACTTCGTTCATCCCGGTCGGCGCGGCCCTCACGATCCGGCCTACAAGCTGCGCCGCCGGCGCGGGGAGCTGCGAGGGCTGCTGTCGTCGGGCCAGGAGCTCGGGCACCACTACGGTTACGCCACCGCGGGCGACGCCGCGGCCCTGAGCGCCGAACTGGCGGAACTAAGCCGCTTGACGGGCTCGACGGACATCGGCGGCCGGGCCCACTACCTGCGCCTGCGCGGACCGGAGGATCTGGCCGTCGTCGCCCGGACCGGGCTGGTCTACGACGCCGGCTTGGGCTTCGCCGACGAGCCGGGCTACCGCCTGGCCTGCGGGGGACCGTACCGCCCCTGGAACTACGGATCGTCGACCGCCCTGGGACTATTCGAGCTGCCGCTGACCGTGATGGACGGTGCGCTCTTCCGCCGCTACGGCGACGAAGTCCCGGACGTCGAGGAATGCTGGCGGCGGCTGTCGGCGTTTCTGCGGGCGGGCCGCCGGGCCGGAGCCTGTGTCAGCCTGCTCTGGCATCAGCGGGTCTTCGGCCCGGCCTATCCGGGCTGGGCGGAGCCCTATCACCGGGCCCTGGCCTGGGCCCGGGACAACGGCGCCCGGCTGGGCCCGGCCGGAGACTTCGTCGCCCGGGCCCGCGCTCTGGAGGGCCTGCGCCTCGTCGAGGGCCGCCTCATCAACGGCGCCGACCGACCGTTGACCGTTTACCGCAGCGATCGTCCGGCCGTGGCGATTCCGCTCGAACCCGGGGAGGCCGTCGATGTCACCTGAGGTTCGCTCACGGCTGCGCCGCCTGCTACGTGACGATCGTTTCTGGGCCGCCGTGATCCTGGTCGGCGCCGCGCTGCTGCGGCTGCTGCTGTTCGATCAATTGGCCGACAGCCCCTTCGGCGATTACCTGGGCCTGGACGAGAATTACTACCACGGCCGGGCACTGCAACTGGCGGGTGGTCAGGGGCTCGAGCCGCCCTTCTTCATGAGCCCGCTGTACCAGCTCTTCGTCGGGGCGGGTTACGCCCTGCTGCCGGGGACGCTGTGGACGATCCGCCTGTTGCAAGCCCTCCTCGGTCTGGCGACCCTCTTTGTGGTCTGGCGCACGGCGCGGCTGCTGGTCGGACGCTGGTGGGCCGTCGGCGCCCTGGGAGCGGCGGCCCTCTACCATCAGCTCTTCTTCTTCGAGACCCTGCTGCTGCCGACGACGCTGACCGTCTTCCTGGTCACCCTGGGAATCTACCTGGCCCTGCGCCAGCACCGTCGTCCCCGATTGTGGCGGGCGGCCCTCGTCGGGGCGATCTTCGCCCTGGCGGCCCTGGCCCACCCGACGGCGGCCCTGCCGGCGGCGACCGTCGGGCTGTTCCTGTTCTTCAAGCGCCTGCGCCGCAACCGACGACGGGCTCCGGCCGAGCTGGGCTTGCTGGTCGCCGCGGCCGTCCTGGTCATCGCCCCGGTGACCATCGCCAACAGCCGGGCCGCCGACGAGTTCGTCATGCTGTCCACCAACGGCGGCCTCAACCTCTACCTGGGCAACCAGCCCGGCGCCGTCGGCCTCTACCGGCCCTACGACCCCCAGACCTACGCCGCCGACTTCACCGCCCGTCGCCCGGCTGAGGCCGCCGCCGGGCGCGAGTTGTCCGCCGTCGAAGTCGACGACTACTGGAAAGAGCGCTTCACCGAGCTCTGGGAGGCCGACCCGGGGCGGATACTGGCCCTGAGCGCCGAGCGGGGCCTGTTGTACCTCAACGGCTTCGAGTACCCCCAGGTCGAGAACTACTACTTCGAGGCCGAGTTCGTTCCCCTCCTGCGGCTGCCCTGGCTGTCCCTTTACCTGCTGCTGCCCCTCGGGGTGACCGGCCTGGTCCTGGCCCGACGGCGCGGGGCCCGGATCCTCGGGGTGGCCGCCCTGGCCTACTTCATCGGGCTGCTACCCTTCTTTGTCACCGCGCGCTTCCGTGTCGTCGTCGCGCCGTTGCTGGTCATCGGCGCCGCCTTGCTGCTGCGCCGGACGGCGGTCACGATTCGATTGCTGCGCCGCGGGGCCTGGAGCCGGAGCCGGCGGCTGCGCCTCGGCGTCTTCCTCGCCGCCGGGCTGCTCCTTGTCACCGCCTGGGCCGCCCTGCGCACCCCCGAGGTCACCCGGACCTACGACAACCTGGCCGTGGGTTTCAACAACCTCGGCACCGAGGCCGCCGCCCGGGGCGATTACGAGTCGGCGATCGATTATCAGCGCCGGGCCCTCGCCGAGAGCCCGACGATGGTCCCGGCGCGGCTCAACCTGAGCCTGGCTCTCCTCGACGCCGGTCGCTACGCCGCGGCCGAGGAAGAACTGCTCAGTCTGCGCGGCTCCGGCCTGGATCCCAACCGCCTGGCCACCCTCATCGCCCGGGCCCGGCGCCGTAACGGCGACGACCTCGGCGCCCTGGCAATCCTGCAGGACGCCGCCGCGGCGCCCCACGCCGACGCCCTCGTTCACGCCGAGCTCTCCGGGGTCTACCTCGAGCTGGGCGACGCGGGCAACGCCCGCCGCCACGCCCGACGGGCCGTCGAGCTCGAGCCGAGAGCCGACGCCGGCTACCTGGCCGCCGCCCGGGCCGCCGTTGACGATCGAGCGGCCGTCGCCCACCTTCGAGACGGCATCGAGAACGCAGACAACCCCGCCGCCCTGAACTACGAGCTGGGGCGGCTCGAAGGCGACGCAGAACTGCTCTGGCGGGCCGCCCTGGCCGCCGCCGAGGCCGGCAACTGGGAGCTTTGGGCAGCGGCCCTCGCGGCGCTGGCACGCTGAGGAAAGCCCGGGTTTTTTCCGGGCGGGGCCCTCAAGACCCGCCGTTGTTCATCACGCCCGTCGGATGCTAAACGATTGCGCACGCAGGGCCGGCGCGCGTTTTTGCGACGACGGACCGCTGCAGGTCCGTCGTCGATGCAAAAACCGTGCCGGCCCGGCACAACGCAAGCGAGCGGCCCCGAAGGACCGCCCGTTTGGATAACAAGCCCGGTTCGCTACTCCGCAACCGGACCGAGGAAGGTGAAGTGGTAATAGGTTTCGTAGATCACCCCGCCCTCCTCCTCCGGAGCCTCGATAGCCGAGCCGAAAACCTCGACCTTGATGCGGTACAGCCCGCCCTGCTCCAGGCGCCATTCGGCGAAGGTGGCCTCGGGATGTCCCCAGTAGTCCCAGTCGACGAGGCGCATGTGCTCGGGCTCTTCGCCGGCGGGATACGTTTCCAGATACTGGGGTCGCATGCCGCGTTTGGCCAGCCCGACCTCGATCAGCTTGCCGTCGATCTCGACATAGAGGTCGTTCTTGGAGATCGTGGTGCTGATGTGGTAGTTGGTTTTCGAGGTCTCGTAAACGATTTCGTACCACCAGTAAGCGCAGGGGTTCTGGGAGAAGGGCGCCTCTTGGGGTTCCGCGGCCCAGACCCGGGCGACGAGGTAGTCCTCGCCGTCGAAGAGCAATTGCTCGAAGTTCTCCCCGTCGGCGTAGTCCTCGATCGCCGACGGTGGCAGGCGTTCGTAGTCCGGCACCATCGCATCCTCCGTCGGCGGCTCCGAGCCGTCGTTGCAACCCGCCAGGGTCAAAAGCAACAACAGGCTCAGACTCCAATTGGTCTTGCTCACGCTTCCTCCCGGGTTTGGTCGACGCTGCCAGTATAACCCAACTCGGAACGAAGAGCCAAGGGAACTGCTGAGCGATCCCCACCTTCCCGCCGCCGGTGTCACGGTTTTTGCGCCCCGCGGCCTCCGTCGCCGGAGGCCGCGGGCAAAAACGCGCGCCACCGGCTCGGGCGGCTATCGTCGGCGGGCTCAGTCGACTTCGGCGCGGAAGGCCGACCGACCGGCGTAACGGGCGGCGGATCCCAGTTGTTCCTCGATACGCAGCAGCTCGTTGTATTTGGCCAGGCGTTCGGAGCGGCTGGGCGCCCCGGTCTTGATCATCCCGGCACCGACGGCCACGGCGAGGTGGGCGATGGAGACGTCCTCGGTTTCGCCGGAGCGGTGGCTGATGACGCAGCTCATCCCGGCGCCGTAGGCGGTGCGGATGGTCTCGAGGGTTTCGGAGACCGAGCCGATCTGGTTGAGCTTGATCAGGATCGAGTTGGTGGAGTTCTCCTCGATGCCGCGGCGCAGGCGCTGGACGTTGGTGACGTAGAGGTCGTCGCCGACGGTCTGGACGCGGTCGGCGAAGATCCGCTGCAGGGCGGCGAAGCCCTGCCAGTCGTCCTCGGCCAGGCCGTCTTCGATGGAGATCAGGGGATAGTCGGCGGCCCACTTTTGATAGAGCTCGATCAGGCCGAGTGAATCGAGGGTTTCACTCTCGGCGTCGAGGTGATAGCGGCCCTCGCGGTAGAATTCGCTGGCGGCGGCGTCGACGGCCAGCCAGACGTGCTCGCCGGGTTGGTAGCCGGCGCGCCGGATCGATTCGAGGATGGTCTCGAAGGCCGCTGTATTGGAGGCCAGGTTCGGCGCGTAGCCGCCCTCGTTGCCGACGTTGGTGGACAGGCCGCGTTCCCGGAGGACCTTGCCCAGGCTGTGGAAGACCTCGGCGCCGCAGCGCAGGGCCTCGTGGAAGGTGTTGAAGCCCGTCGGGCAGATCATGAACTCCTGGATGTCGACGTTGTTGTCGGCGTGGGCTCCGCCGTTGAGGATGTTGAGCAGAGGCACGGGTAGCAGGTGGGCTCCGCAGCCGCCCAGGTAGCGGTAGAGGGGTTCTTCGTGGTAGGCGGCCGCCGCGTGGGCGCAGGCCAGGCTGACGCCCAGTACGGCGTTGGCGCCCAGCTTGCCCTTGTTCGGTGTGCCGTCGAGTTCGAGCAGACGCTGGTCGAGGGCCTGCTGCTCGTCGACGGCCAGGCCGGTCAGGGCGGCGGCGATGGGTCCGTTGACGTGCTCGACGGCGGTCAGCACACCCTTGCCCCGGTAGCGCTTCTCGTCGCCGTCGCGCAGCTCGACGGCCTCGTGCTCGCCCGTCGAGGCGCCCGAAGGTACGACGGCCCGGCCGAAGCTGCCGTCGGCGGTGACCACGTCGACCTCGACGGTGGGATTGCCGCGGGAGTCGAGGACCTCGCGGCCGTGGATCTCCAGGATCTCGTTCATCGGTAACTCCTGTAAAATAACGGCTTGGCGCCGTGGTTGGTGTCGGATCGTCAGCCTCGGCTAGATGATAAACCGTCGTCCGCGGCAATGCAAGGGTGGAGGGGAGATCAACGGTCCTGGTCGAGCGTGACGGACGCCCTTGCCGCGGGGCGCCGGAGGTGCTATTGTAACGGCGTCAAGCAATGCAACAGGCTGATTCAAGCGGATGATTGAAGCTAAGGAGGAGTGATGAAACGTCTGTTTTGTCTTGTATTTCTCATTGCCTTAGTAGCGACGGCGGTGGCCGGCGACTGGCACATAGAGACGGTGGATTCCGGTGGCGAGACAGGCAGATACACCTCCCTGGCCCTGGATTCCAGCGACCGCCCGCACATCGCGTATTTCGACAGTACCAACCTCGCCCTCAAGTACGCCGTCGGCTGCGACTCGAAATGGGAGATCCAGACTTTGGAATCGGGCAGCAGCGGCAGATACGCCTCCCTGGCATTGGATGTGTCCGACAACCCTCGTATCTCTTACTATACCGGCTACCCTGGTTTTAACCTCAGGTACGCCGTTTGGAACGGCTCCAGTTGGGACTTCGAAACGGTGGACGATGCCGATCGGGTGGGCTCGCACACCTCACTGGCGCTGGACAGCTCCGGCAATCCGTACATCTCCTATTACGACAGCGCCAACAATGCTCTCAAGCTCGCCACCACCGCTGCGGGTTGGACCGTGGACGGCATCGAACTAACCTCCGCGACTACGGATTCCGGCAACCTGGTCGCCTGGGCCATCGACGGTGACTCCCCCGCCTCCGTCCGCGTCCTGCGCGGGGTGGATGATCCCGTCGCCGTGTCGGGCTCGCTGGACGGCACGACCCGCCGCTGGCTGGATCGGGGCGTCGAGCCCGGCGAGGGTTACGTCTACTGGCTCGAAGTCACGGATAGCGAGGGCTATGTAACAAGATTCGGGCCGACGGCGGCCGTCGTCGTGCCCGAGCAGGCGCAGCGGTTGGCCCTCGATGAGCCGTATCCCAACCCGGCGGATAACAGCGTCAGCATCGCTTATACGCTGCCCGAGGCCCAGCGCGTCAGCCTGAGCGTCTATGACCTGGCCGGGCGCCGGGTGGCCGTGTTGTCCGAGGGCGAGCTGCCCGCCGGACGGCACGAGGTCGCCTGGGACTGCGCCGCCGCGGCCGCCGGCGTCTACCTGCTGCGCCTGGAGACGCAAGGCGCGGCGCTCAGCCGCCGGGTCGTCCTCGGACGCTAGCGGAGCTCTGCCGCAGACCTGATCGGTTGGATAAACCTGCTTCAGCCGAAGACAACGGCAACCCGCGACAGGAAGGGAATGGATTTCTCAGGACCCTCCTCGTACTGACCACATCTTTCTCGTATTCAGTCCTCTCTGCGGCCGCGCGACCGGCCCCGTCAACCTGGACTTCGTCGAGCAGGACGGCAAGCTCTATGCCGACGTCCGGGCCGTAACCGCCGGTAACACCTACCCCGAGAGGAAAGTGGCCGAGTGGTGTTGGATGGCCGACGAGTGGTTCACTCTGGTCGATTTCGACAAGGACGGTGGGAGCGACTATTCCGACCTCGTGTGCGTCTGCGAGCTGAACAACCCCTATCCCGTCGTCGTCGCCCGCATCAGGAGCCATCACACGCTTGGTTACCCGGTGATGGACTCGCAGGCATGGATCAACCCGAAGTCGCTGACGACCGGAGCGCCATTCACCGTCGTATCCGACTGCCATCAGTTGGACATCGACACCCCGGGCAACACCGGAACCCGCGGCAGTCTCCTCACCTACAACGAGGCCGTACCCCTCGGCGCTCCTCCGGACGGGGCAACGACGAAGCTCCTCTGGCTCGGCTCCAGCGTGATGAACTACCAGCACGTTAGCCTGTCGGCCGACGGCTTCAGCGCCAACTGCATCTACATAGCGGCGAACTGCGCCTGGTGAGACCGGGGTGACACCAGGCAGGGGCGGCGAGTCAGCAAAGTCACCCTCAACGGCCCCGGCGAAAGTGTCGAGAGATAACTGGTGAGCGGCGAGAACATCCGGAAGTGGATGCAGGACATCCCGGATCCCGCCCCGAATACGGAGAAGCTCGAATTAGGAGAAGATAGATAACAACGATCCGTAGACACACTACACCTACGTCACACGTTTCGATCCGCCCGAGAAGTCCGTTGAGAGTGTCGAGCTGGAGCTGCCGGTGGAGACAAAGGCCGACGACAGCCGCCAGGATTCGCAGCAGATAATCGAGTTTGGGATTATCACCTTATTATGAACAAGCGTGAAGTCTGCTCCTGAGATAGTTTAGCGCGTTTTCGTCGTCACGATGATAAAAAATCTGAACGACCGTTCACGGATGAACAGCCCGAAGTTGCGCTTGAAACCGCCGTGGCAGGCCTTCAGGCAGCATTTGCCACAGGCACGGACGTTCTCGATGCCGTTCATAGGCACATTGTCGTCGACCAGTGTTTGTCATGGTTGATGCGCCTGTAGTGGAAGCCGTTGAGCGACAGCTTATTATGGGTACCTCCCGCTGCAATTGGGCGGAAGGCTGACCCGGGCCGCCGGAACGCCGAGCCAGAACAGGCGCGTAATCTCACGGCGTTTTTCCGGCGGCAGCTCGTGGCGACGCCCCTGGGGACGATGGTTGAACAATTTACCCCAGCTCTTGTACATTAGCCGCTCGTCGCCTAACCTGTAGTGACAGCGGCAGTTACACCTTGGTCACTTGACGTGCCGCTACCTCATCCTACTCTTCCCCGCCCCATTCACCCCTTGGTTGGTGGCAGGAAAATATTCTTGTTCACGTAGATATAAGTAACCAACTGCAATAGCTGCTGTTCACCTGCTGTGATGATCCCTCGAGTTTTTTCGGCATAACGCTGGGGCGGGAGTAGTTCCCTACCACTCAAGCCCGCTGACGATGACCAAAGACCAAGGGCGGGGGCTCTGTCCCCCGCCGTTTTGCTGCGATCTCCGGCATCCGCGGCGGACCGCGGGGGATTCAACCCCCGGGACCGCCCACCATGGTGGTGGATCGTTACTACTCGTCGAGATAGCCGCGGGGGCGACTGTCTCCAGGCGCCCGTTTAACCCAGCGTCAGACGGGCAAGAACCACCGAGAACGGAGGGCCGGCGCATTTAGTGCGCAACGAACCCGGCCTAGGGTTCGTTGCACGTGCAAGAAACTGGTGCCGGTGCTGCTTCGCAGCATTGGAGTTACAACTTCGTTGTAACTCCGGCCCGGCGATGCGCGGGCCGCCCCTGCATCATCCCGGCCGGGGGCCGGCAGACACAGGTCGCAGATCCTGTGCTCCATAACCCATCACCCATCACCCAACCGCCGGCTGATAATCCTGCAGGGCGGGGTCTTGCGACCCCGGCGCAGCGCTTCTGCACCCGCTATCCGTGCCGGTGCAACTTAATTCCCGTCCGGTTGGTCGATACGGCTCTTTTTTTGCTATACTGGAAATCACGTGGGATAACAGCTCTATTCGGGAGGAACCCCAGTGCCGACGGTCAATCAGATTCGCGACGTCATCCTGTTCGCCGGTCTCGACGACGGCGAGCTGGCCACCGTCGCGGGCTTGCTGCAGGAGGAGAAGTTCTCCAAGGATCAAGAGATATTTCACGAGGGTGATCCGGGGGACAAGTTCTATATCGTCAGCGAGGGCATGGTCTCGATCGCCCTCAACATCGACGGGGTGGGCTCCGAGGAGCTGCTGTACCTCGAACCGCCGGCCTTCTTCGGCGAGATGGCCCTGATCGACGCCGAGCCGCGCTCGGCCTCGGCCATTTGCCGGCGTCCGACGGTCCTGCTCAGCCTCGACAAGGAGGCCTTCGAGCACCTGATCGACGAGGATATAGAGTTGGGCAACAAGCTGATGATCGGTCTGATCCGCACTTTCTGCAGCCGCATCCGCAAGTCCAACGAAAAGCTGCGCAACTACTTCATGATCAACCGCGCCTTCCTGGACTCCTGAGGGGTGCGGACGCCGGTAACCGGGGAGTGAGGGAACCGTGGAAATCCAGAACGTACTGAAGAAGACCTACCTGTTCTACACCCTGGACGACGACGAGCTGAAGCAGTTGTCGCAACGCGCCCGGCTGCAGAGCTTCGGCAAGGGCGAAGAGATCTTCACCGAGGGCTCGGCGGGCGGCTCCCTCTACATCATCAAGGACGGCAAGGTCAACGTCGAGAAGACGCTCAGCGACGGCGTGGACGCCGTGCTGGTCGAGCTGGGTCAATACTTTTTCTTCGGCGAGATCTCCCTCTTCGACGGCGGCAAGCGCTCGGCGACGGTGACCGCCGTCGAGCCCACCGAGTGTGTAATCATCGACAAGCCCGACTTTTGGGAGGCGATGATGGCCAATCCGGTCTCGGCCCACAAGGTCTACCGGGCCATCCTCAGCTTCCACTCCAACTCGATTCGCCGGGCCAACGAGCGCTTCCGCAGCTTTCTCGGCCAGGCCCTGGACAATATCTGACCGGCCGCCGAACTGATCGCGCGGCAGGGCGGGGGGGAGTACGGCCCCGCTCTCGCTATAGGCGCCGGTCGCAACCCACGGTGACCATGAAGCGCAGACCCCTCAGCGTACTGCTTCTGTTCCTCGGCGCCCTGGCCGTCTCCTGCGACGCCGCCGCCGAAGCCGGCGAGGAGACCGCCCCGCTGGCCCCCCAGCGGATCCTGTTGGGCGTGGTCCGCCCCGCGGAGGAGGCCCGTCACGACGAGAGCTGGCTCCCCCTGCTGGAGGAGCTGCCCAGCCCCACCGCCGCCACCGGCGTCAGCTTCATCGACGGCGGTTGGGAGCCGCAAAGCACGGGGCTGTTCATCGAGCCGACCCCGGAGCGGGCGGCGACGCTGGCCCCACTGACGACACGCCCGACCACGACGGTCGTCCACTACGAGCCCGAGTACCGGGAGTGGGCCCACGCCCTGGCCGAGCGTTTGGGAATCGATCCCGACGAGCTGATCGAGACGGCGCCGGGGCACGCCCGGGAGGCCGTCACCGTCATCACGGGCGCCGACTTCGATCACGCCGCCCGGCGGATCTACCCCGGCGGTCGGCCGCCGGTGATCAGCCCCGCCGAATTGGCCGAGCTGGGTTACGGTGCGGGGACCGTGGTCTACGTCGATCTGTCCGGGTTCTGCGCCAGCCTGTTCGTCGACGGTGAGGTGATCAAGACCTGGCCCGTGGCCATCGGCAAGCCCTCGACGCCCACACCGCCGGGGGTCTACGAGATCGTCCGCCTCAAGGCCGACCCCATCTGGAGCTGGGAGGGCCGACGCTACCCGGCCGGCGATCCGGAGAACGGTCTGGGCAGCCGCTGGATCGGCATCGATCTGCCGACCTACGGTATGCACGGCACCAACGAGCCCGACTCGATCGGCACCGCGGCCAGCCACGGCTGCATCCGCTCGCACAACGCCGACATCGAGGAGGTCTTCGAGTATCTGTCTATCGGCGACACCGTCATCTGGGCGGAATGAGTCGCTTCAGCCAGGAGGTATCCTTGCCGCGTCAGTTGGTCTTGCTTTTCCTGATCCTCGTCGGCCCGAGCCTGCTGCTGGTTGCGGGCTGTTCCTCCGAAGAGAGCGAAACCGTCTACCAGCGCCAGACCCCCGTCGTCGGCAACCCCGACCCCCCCGACGCCCCGCCGCCCGACTACCCTCCGCCGGCCGAAGATGAACCCGAGGACGAGGCGCAGGAGGGCTCTTCGGGCTATCGGCCGCCCGTCACCGACCGGGAACCTGCCGAGGAAGAGCCCCCGCCGCCGTCAGCGGTCGTCGACAAACCCGACGAGCAGGAGATAGCCCGCAACTACTTCGCCGCCCGTTCCGGGCTCATCCGGCGCATCTACGACGACCGCCGCAGTGACAACCCGGACCTGGCCGGCCGGATCACCATCGAAGTCACCGTGACCAACGGTCGCGTCGCCGCCGGTGTGGTCGGCAACACTACCGGCGACCCGGTGCTGGCGAGCCGGATCCTGTCGACGATCCGCGGCTGGAGCGTTGCCGGGGTCGAGGGCCCCGTCGAGCTACTCCTGCCCTACGACTTCCAGCAGTAACAACCGGCGGCGGCTGACGACCCGGTCGGAGATGAGTAGTAGCAGAAACACTGTTGTTGTGCACCCCGGGCCGTCACGGTTCTTGCTCGCCGCCGACCTCCCGTCACGTGAGGTCGGCGGGCAAGAACACGCGCCGGCCCTGCGTTCTTGGCGGTTCTTGCCCGTCTGGCGCTATGTGAAACCGACGACGGAGGACAGGCGCCTCTGCGGGTTTCTCAACGGTCGAAGACGCGCCCCTCTAGGGGCGAGGTTCTAATCCCACCGCGGCTCGCCGGGCCGGCGTTACGGTGTTTCATGCGTTTTCCCCTCCCCCTGAGCCTCTCCTCAAAGGCAGGAGGGCTTCCTTCCTCACCGTTCCTTCCCGGTAAGCCGTCTGTCGGGCGTTCGAGTACCCCGCCCGGCGGCGTGCTATAATCGGCGGCGCTATCCCAACGGCAAAGGACGACGTGAGCGTGAAACGGAGCACGGCCCGGCGGGCCTTCGTCATCGTGATGGACTCGGTGGGCGTGGGTCACGCTCCGGACGCGGCGGACTTCGGCGACGCCGGGGCGGCGACGCTGCAACACACCGCCGACGCCGTCGGTGGCCTGGAGCTGCCCAACCTCGACGCCCTGGGCCTGCGGCGGATCGTCGATTACCGCAGCCCCCTGCCGCAGCCGGAGACGGTCGGCGGGGCCTACGGCGTCATGCGGGAGGCCTCGCCGGACAAGGACTCGACGACGGGGCACTGGGAGCTGATGGGGCTGCCGACGACGGAGCCCTTTCCCACCTTCCCCGAGGGCTTCCCGCCCGCGGTGATGGACGAGTTCAGCCGGCGCACGGGCTGCGGCTGGCTGTGGAACAGGCCGGCTTCGGGCACGGAGATCATCGAGCGTTACGGGCTGGAGCACATCACGACCTGCAAGCTGATCGTCTACACCTCGGCGGATTCGGTCTTCCAGATCGCCGCTCACGAAGACGTCGTCCCGCCGGCGGAGCTGTACCGGATCTGCCGGATCACCCGTGAGCTGCTGGACCCCCTGCGGGTCAGCCGAGTGATCGCCCGGCCCTTCGTCGGTGATTCGCCGGACAACTTCGAGCGCACGTCCAACCGGCGGGACTTCAGCGTCGAGCCGCCCGCGGACACCGTCCTCGACGCCCTGCAGGCCGCCGGGGTGCGTACCGTCGGCGTGGGCAAGATCGGCGACCTGTTCGCCGGCGTCGGCCTGGACGAGGACCACCACACCACCTCCAACGCCGACGGCCTGGCGAAGACGACGCGCTTCGCTGAGACGCTGGACGCTCCCGCCTTCATCTTCACCAACCTGGTGGACTTCGACACCCGCTTCGGCCACCGCCGCAACCCCCGGGGCTACGCCGGGGCGCTGGTCGAGTTCGACGCCTGGCTCGGCTCCTTCCGCGAGCTGCTGCGGGCCGACGACCTGTTGCTGATCACCGCCGACCACGGTTGCGACCCGACCTACAAGGGCACGGACCACACCCGGGAGCGGGTGCCGCTGTTGGTTTACCGACCGCGGACACCCGGCGGCGTCGAGTTGGGCCTGCGCGACTCGTTCTGCGACGTCGGCCGCAGCACGGCCGCCTGGTTCGGCGTTGACTGGCCCCGGGGTAAGTCCTTCCTGCCCGTCCTTGGGATCGAATAGATGACCGGACGCCTGACGACAGTCTGGCTCGTGTTTCTGGCCCTCGTCGCCGGGGCCGCGCCGAAGGTGGAGTACGATTACTCCGCCGTTCATGACGACGCTTGGTGGTCGGCGGCCGTCGCCCACCGCGAGCGCGAGTTCGTCGAGGTCGACTGGCGCTCCCGCCTGACCACGGGCCTCGAGTCCGCCGGGCTGCTGCGCCGGGACCGTCCGCCCTACCTCGTCGGCGTCTATCTCGTCGGCACCCGGGCCGCTTGGGAGTCCAAGCTGACCGAACTCGAGAGATGCCTGGCCGAGGGGCGGATCAACTGCGTCGTCGTCGACGCCAAGCAGGCGCCCGGTGAGATCTGCTTCCCCCTGCCGGTGCCCGAGGAGCCCCGGCCCGAGCTGGCCGTCTACCAGCCGCCCCGGGGCTGGGACCTGCCCGAGGAGGCCCGCTGGAGCCCGGAGAAGCTGGCCTGGGAGATCGGCGCCGTCCACGGCTACATCGACGATTTTCCCCAGTTGGTCGAGCGCCTCCAGGACGCCGGAGCCTATGTCATCGCCCGTGTCGTCGTTCACTACGACCGCTTCCTGGCCCAATACGACCCCCGGGGCGAGGCCCGCGACTACTTCGCCATCAAGGATTCCGCCACCAGCCGGGCCTGGGTCGGCCACGCCGACTCCGTCTGGTGCGACCCCTTCGCCGAGGCGGCCTGGGACTACCACCTGGCCGTGGCCCTCTACTGCGCCGAGGTCGGCGTCGACGAGATCCAGTTCGACTACATCCGCTTCCCCACCGAGGGCGACGTTCTCAACGCCTACCTGCCCCACGCCGGGGGCCGCCACCGCGAGTGGGCCGTCAATTCCTTCCTCGAGCGCGCCGTCGAGGTCCTCGGACCCACCGGGGTAGCCCTGTCCGCCGACGTCTTCGGCTTCAGCGCCCTCTACGAGAAATACAACCCCGAGGGCCAGGACGTCGACGACATGGCCCAATACCTCGAGGCCCTCTCGCCGATGAACTACCCCAGCCACTTCGGCAGCGGCTTCTACCAGGGGCCGGGCAGGACCTGGCGCCTGTTGCAGGACTGCGCCGCGGTACTCAAGCGCCGCCTCGAGGCCGTCCGCCCCGCCGCCTCCCCGCCGCCCGATCCCCTCCACGCCGGCGCCCGGGCCCTGCTCGAGCTCCAGACCCCCGCCATCGCCTGGCGCGAGGCCCCGGAGCCCGACTTCCCCGGCACGCACTCGGCCTGCAGCAACCGGCCCTACCTCCAGGCCTTCGATCTGCTGGCGCCCGGCAACTTCACCGGCTACGTTCGCGACCAGGTTCGCGGCGCCCTGGCCGGCGGCGCCGACGGCGTGCTCTTCTGGCACGCCAACTCCGACTACGGCCCGCTGTGGCCCGCCCTGGACCCCCACTGGCGCCCCCTGCCCCCGCCGCTCAACCCCCTGCCGAAGGTCGATCCCGCCGCCGAGGTCCCCGCCGCCGTCCGCGGGGGCTAGGCCCCGCGGGTTTTTATGAAAATGTGACGGGCACCCTTGCCGCCGGACGGCGAGGGTGCTATTGTTATCCCATCACTCAATATGAAACGCTGGATCGAGGGTTAAAAAGCTTACGTGGTAAAACGAGGAGGAACGATGAAACGGCTGCTTTGTCTTGTTTTTCTCGCAATACTGGCGTCGATGGCGACGGCCTCTGAATGGGCTTTCCAGTGGGTAGATAAACACAGCAGTATCGGTTACAGTTCCTTGGTGCTGGATTCCAGCGGCAACCCACACATCTCGTACTTCGACAGCACTAACTACGACCTCAAGTACGCCGCCTGGAACGGCGCGAGCTGGGTCATCGAGACGGTGGATTCGACTGGTGATGTTGGCCGGTACACATCCCTGGCGCTGGATTCATACGGTAGCCCAAGCATCTCGTATATCGGTAACATCCACGA